>JBPCUG010000642.1:0-6349 GCA_051011275.1 Cyclobacteriaceae bacterium
GCAATTAACTCATCAGCTTCCTTAGTTGTGACAGTAAATGGCTTTTCTACTAACACATGTTTACCTGCCAATAAGGCTTCCTTGGCCAATGGAAAATGAAGCTTATTTGGAGTAGCTACCACTACAAGATCAATATCTCCGTTCTTGAAGATATCTTCCGATTCATTAACAATTTGTGTATCGGGATAGCGCTCTTCGGCCAATGAAATGTTTGTCGTATTGGTCTCTCGGATCATGGCCAGCTGCATACCGGAAACGACATCAATAAATGGTGCATGGAACACCTGACCTCCCATACCATAACCAATCAATCCGACTTGAATGTCTTTGTTCATTTGTGAATATTATAGAGAAACCCCTCTTTTCCAGGGAATAAAATCATATTGCTGCAGTTGATCGGCCTTCGCCATTAGCCTACCACTGGCCACCTCAATGATATAATCCAGCAACACGGCTCCCATGTCTTCGATGGTCTTCTCTCCGGTTATAATTGGACCAGTATCTACATCAATTATATCGGGCATTCTCTTTGCCAGCTGGGTATGTGAGGAGATCTTAATCACCGGAGCGGCCGGATTACCGGTGGGGGTACCTAACCCTGTGGTGAACAGTATGATATTTGCGCCGGACCCTGCCAGGCCAGTGGTCGATTCAACATCATTACCTGGGGTACATAAAAGATTCAATCCCGGTTCCTTTGCATACTCGGTGTAATCAAGGACATCCATTACCGGAGAGGTCCCTCCTTTCTTAGCTGCACCAGCAGATTTCATCGCATCTGTTATCAACCCGTCTTTAATGTTACCTGGGGAAGGATTCATATCAAATCCCGAACCGGCATCGATGGCCATTTTTTCATAGGTCCTCATTAAATGTGCAAATTTCTTAGCTACTTCCGGATCGGGAGAGCGATTGATCAACTCTTGCTCTACACCACATAATTCTGGAAACTCGGAAAGGATGGTTTTGCCACCCAAGGCAGTCATTAAGTCCGAAACCTGGCCGACTGTTGGATTTGCAGAAATACCTGAAAATCCGTCGGAGCCACCACATTCCAAACCAATGGACAGTTTGCTTAGTGGAGCTGGTCGGCGTTCAATCTTGTTTATTTTTGTTAGACCTAGAAAGGTATCTTTAATTGCCGTGCTAACCAACTCTTCTTCGGTTCCTACCTGCTGTTGGTCATATATCAAAATCGGCTTATCCATATTTGGATTAACCCTATTAAGCGCTTCTTTCAGCTGGGTTATCTCGGCATTTTGACATCCCAAACTCAGTACCGTAACCCCACCAACATTGGGGTTGTTTACATAGCCAGCCAATAATCGACACAATGTTTCAGAGTCCTGCCTGATCCCGCCACAACCACCTTGATGGGTTAGAAACCGGATACCATCTATATTATCAAATACTTTCCGTGGTATCGTAGTTTCAGTAAGAGTCTCAGCACGAGCGGCCTTCAGCACTTCATCCGTTAAGTCATTACTACTAAAATGGGAAACCAACTGCCGAACCAATGATTCATATTTGTCTACTTCCTCAAGACCCAATCCTTTTTCAAAAGCTTTTTTAATGATCTCGATGTTTCGGTTTTCACAAAATACTAAGGGAAAAACCAGCCATATATTTGCAGTACCAACCTGGCCATCACTGCGGTGATAACCCATAAAGGTAGTGTCCTGCCATCGCGAAAAATCAGGTGGTTGCCATTGATATTCCGATCTACTATTTACCTCATAGTCAGCAGATTTGTGTGAAATATTCTCAGTGGTTATGGCCCCTCCCTTTGGAATAGATTTGCCTGCAACACCAACTGTTACACCATACATAATGATCTCGTCACCTTCTTGAAAATCCCGCAAAGCAAACTTGTGCTTCAGAGAAATGTTATTTACCAGCTCAATTTGCAGATCATTGATTGTTACATTTTCCCTTTCAGCCAGATCAACCAGGGCTACCGCGACATTATCTTCCTTGTTTATGGTTATGGCTTTGTTCATGCTTTTATCGATCTAAAGATTTAATTGCATCCTTCATACCTTTCGATTCAATTGATTGAAGATTGGCTACCACCTCCTCTTTCAATCCACCAATCAAAGTTAGGTCCTGAGCCCAAAAAGCCTGGTTTTGCAACGTTTCTTGTACTATTTCTTCTACTGTGTGCTCACTCATTTGAGTAAAAAACTCTAGAAACTCCGGGTTATCCTTTAAGGTAAAACGATCTTGAGAAAGATACAACTTGATCAATCCTGCTAACGCAAATACTAAGTTTTGTGGAAGGCTTCCCTTGTCTTCAAAATAGTCCAACAATGACGGTAAAACTCTTACCTTAAATTTCGAAATAGAATTTAACGAAATAGCGATTAATTCATGCCTGATATAGGGGTTCATAAATCGCTCTATCACCTCATTGGCAAACTTGTGCAATTCGGATTCTTCCAAATCAATGGTGGGCGCAATTTCTTCAAATACCACCTGCTTGATAAAGTTACCCGCCACTTCATCTTCAATCCCTTCCTTAACCGTCTCCAGACCGGTTAGCAATCCCACAGACACCAGTGAGGTATGGGCACCATTTAAAATACGTACTTTGCGAGTACGGTACGGTGACAGATCATTTGCGAACTTAACGTTGAACCCATACTGGTCAGCTGGAAACGCCTCCTGGATTTCCTTAGGCCCCTGAATGACCCATAAATGAAAAGCCTCTGAAGAGACCACCAACTGATCATCGAAACCAATTCTCTCTTTTATCTCCGCAATCTCTTCCTTCGGATACCCAGGCACAATCCGATCCACCAGGGTATCAGCAAAGAAATTGCTATTCTCAAGCCAGCTGGTAAAGTCGGGAGAATACTGCCAAAGTTTCGCATAATTTAGAATGGCTTCCTTCAAATGTGTGCCATTGAGGTTGATCAATTCACATGGTATTACTACCAACCCCCGTTCTGCCGCTCCACCGAAATGATCGTATCTGTATTTTAGCAACTGAGTGAGCTTTCCTGGAAAGCTTTTAGCCAAAGTACCAGCTTCAGGTTTATCATCAGGAATAAATTCTATGCCAGCTTCAGTAGTATTAGAAATCACTATCTTGAGCTCAGGGTTTTCAGCCAGTTTCAAATAAGCATCTAAATCTTCAAACGGATTGATCGATTGCTGAATACAAGAGATCAATCGTACCTCGTCTACAGGTTCACCTTCTATCAACCCACGTTGCAGATGATGGTATAATCCCTGCTGTTGATCAAGCACATTTACCATACCTTGAGCAATAGGTTGCACTACCACTACCCCACTTCTAAACCCTGCTTTTATGTTCATTTGATCGATCATCCAATCGGCAAAGGCTCGTAAAAAGTTACCTTCTCCAAACTGTATTATCCGGATAGGTAACTTGGTATTTAGACTGGCAGTTGTTCGATTTAGCGATTGCATGCAGCTTAGACGTTATTCGAACAAACTTGGTAGCCATAAGCTGAGCTCAGGAATATAGGTAACCAAAAACAAGGCAATGATCATAGCCACAAACAACGGCAGCAAGGGTTTGATCACCTTTTCTATGGTAGTATTGGCAATGCCAACACCCACAAAAAGTACAGACCCAACCGGAGGTGTACAAAGGCCCACACATAAATTGAGCACCATAATGATACCGAAGTGAACAGGGTCCAAGCCCAGCTTAGTTACCACTGGTAAAAATATTGGTGTGAAAATGAGTACTGCCGGAGTCATGTCCATGAAAACACCAACGAACAACAGGATCAGATTAATAAGTAGCAAGACCACAATCTTGTTATCGCTTATTGACAGCAAAGCAGCGCTTACATCCTGGGGTATGTTCTCAAATGACATCACCCACGACATACTCATTGAGGTACCAATTAACAACATTACAATGGCAGTTGTTTCCACCGAACTAAGTAAGATCTGAGGTAGATCCTTCCATTTAATCTCACGGTACCAAAAGCCTAGTACCAAGGTATAAAGTACTGCAACTGCAGAGGCTTCAGTTGCAGTAAAGATCCCTGCTACAATCCCACCAATCACTACCACCAGCAACAATAGGCTAGGGAAAGCGCTGATGAAAGTGGTTATCACTTCTTTAAAGTTACTGCGCGCTGCTATGGGGTATTTCTTGCGCTTAGCCCAGATACCGGCTACAATCATTAAAAATAAACCTGTGAGTACACCCGGAATGTATCCCGCAAGAAACAACGCAGCGATGGAAACACCTCCGCTGGCTAAGGAATATACAATAAGTACGTTACTTGGAGGAATTACCAACCCTGTAGTCGCTGAGGTAATATTTACCGCTGCCCCAAATTCCTTACTATACCCCTCTTTTTCCATTTGTGGTCCTAAAATACTACCCATTGATGAAGCAGCAGCCATGGCTGAACCGGCAATTGCCCCCATCAACATCGCTGCTATTACATTAATATGTGCCAGACCTCCAGGCAATGATCCCACTAGTGTCTTGGCAAAGTTGATCAGCCTTATGGCAATACCGCCTTTATTCATTAATTGTCCGGAAAGAATAAAAAACGGAATGGCCAGTAATGCGAAGCTATCAAGCCCCGTGGCGATCCTTTGTGCTACGGTAGTAAAGGAAGGACCGGCTGAAATGCTGACTAACATGGTAAGCAATGAAGAAATGCCAATACTCCAGGCTACCGGAACCCCCATTAACAACAGGACCAAAAAGCTCAACACCAATACGATCACCGGGATATATTCTATCATTATGATCTAATTAGGTCGGTTAACTTATAATAAAGAATTAAGAGGCCACTGATGGGTATTACCAAATACACAATTCCTAATGATAACTGTAATGCCGGTGAGGTTTGCTCCCAGGTTATCAGAACCAATCTCGATCCTCCAATCACAAATGAAACCAACACGAAAAGCAGCACAATAACATGAATGACACGAGCTAGTTTCCGTTGGCGGGAAGGGGTCATTCGAGATGGGATAATGTCGATGGCGATATGACTGTTTTTTCCGGCAACATAAGCTGCACCTAGAACACCTACCCAAATTAACAGGAAACGCGCCAATTCATCAGTGAAGGAACTAGGTGAATTCATTACATACCTGGTGAACACTTGCCAAAGTACATTTACTGCCATTATGGCCATTAAAGCAGCTAAAAACTGGCCAAGAATTCGGTCTATTCTTTTTCTTATTTTCAAACTATTTTACGTTTTGAATGGCTTGGATCAACCGATACATCTGTTCATCGCTTTCATAGGAATTAAGCAATTCCTGTACTTTTTGGGCAAATGGAGCTTTGTCGGGTTTGATGATCTCTACGCCTGCTTTTTGAACTGCATCCAAAGCTTCCTTTTCTGATATTTCCCAAAGCTTTCTTTGATGCAAAGCTGATTCATCGGCCGCCTCTTGTACCCAAACTTGTTCTTGCTCACTGAGTCGATTCCAAAGATGTGTACCTATCAAAAGTACATCTGGTAGTGCAGTGTGTTCATCAAGCGCGTAGTATTTACAAACCTCATAATGCCGCGAAGTATAAAAACTTGGTGGGTTATTTTCTGCGCCGTCGACTACGCCTTGCTGTAAGGCGGTATAAAGTTCGCCCCAAGATATTGGGGTCGGTGAACCACCGAGGCTCTTTACCATAGCCATAGCGGTAACACTTTCCATCACTCTTATCTTAAGGCCATTAAGGTCATCCGGTTGGTTTATTGGTCTATCCTTAGTATAGAAACTCCTGCTTCCGGCATCATAGTAAGTCAACCCCTTGAGGCGGTGCTTTACTCCGTCTTCCAATATCTCCTTCCCTACCTCTCCATCCCAAACATTGAATGTATGTTGTTTATCTCTGAAGATAAAAGGCAATCCCAATACCTTCATTTTAGGGGCAAAGTTTTCCATCACCCCGGCTGATACTTTGGTTATTCCGATGGTACCGATTTGCAACAATTCAAGGCATTGCCTTTCGGTGCCCAATTGCTGGTTTGGGTAAACGGCAATGTCCATTTTACCTCCGGACTTTTCCACCAGTTTCTCCCCCATATAAACCATGGCCTCATGCACCGGGTGGGTGGTGTCTAATCCATGTGCCAATTTTATGGTCTTTACTTTTGACTGTTGCCCGCATCCGGCAAAAACCAAAAGCACTAAACACATGTTTAACAATCTGGCAATCAGTGCTTTACTCATGATCTCAGCCGTTTAACTATTTCTAACCCTTCTCTCACTCGCTGCTCCAAAAGCGCGTAATTTTTATCCTTTATAATGTCCTTAGTGATCAGTTTCGATCCCATTCCAACACAATGAACCCCGGCATTAAACCAGGCAGAAAGGTTTTCTTCGGTGGGTTCAACTC
>JBPCUG010000643.1:0-2694 GCA_051011275.1 Cyclobacteriaceae bacterium
GTACCAATACCATCTATACAGTGCTATTTCTGCTCCTGATTGGATTGCTCGTATTATTGATCGCTTATGTAAATAATAAATGGGTGGACCGCTCGAATAATGATATCTTGGGCACAGATCAAGAAAACTTAGGAGAAACTACTGCCTAGATAAGTGGTATGTATCTAGTTAATTGACAATTATGACTAAGTTCAAAACCTGGCTGCCTCTTTTTGCAACGCAATTCCTTGGGATATTTAATGACAATCTGCTCAAGAATGGGATCATCTTTATTGGTATCCTGTGGCTGGCCGAAGACCAACAGGAGCTGGTGATCTCTCTTGCTACAGCCTTGCTAGTGCTACCATTCATATTGTTTTCTCCGTTAGCGGGTAGATTGGCGCAACAGCATGCTAAACAGCGCATTTATACTTTGGCAAAACAAGCCGAAATACCGATCATGGTTTTAGCGGCGGTTGGTTTTTTTCTACAATCCATTTATCTGGTAATGGGGGCCATGTTATTAATGGGAGTGCAGAGTGCCATCTATTCTCCTTCTAAGTTTGGATTGATCCGCGATGTGGGTGGAGTAGAGGGATTATCATTTGGTAATGGCACCATGGAACTGCTTTCCTTTGTAGGTGTGCTGGTAGGACAGATCACCGCTGGGATGGTTTCGGATATGGAGCAAGGTAGTATCGCTATAATTAGCAGCATACTAGTTGCGTTGGCACTTTTGGGATGGATCACCAGTAAGCAGATCAAAGCCCAAGAGGCTAAACCACAAGCAAAGGTGGACGATTCCTTGAACCCGTTCAAATACATCTACGATTCCTTTAGGTGGTCAAAGAGAATAAAAGGTTTGAACTTTACTGTTTTCGGACTCTCAGGCTTTTGGCTGGTGGCGGCGCTCCTACAGATGAATATTTATGTTCATGCGCCAAATCATTATCAGATGAGTAATACTGAGACGGCCATTGTAATGGCTTTGATCGCGATCGGTATTGCTATTGGTTGCTGGCTGGCTGGATTGATAGCGAGAAATCGGGTTGAACTAGGCATTGTTCCTTTAGGCGGGATCGGTTTGAGCATTTGTACCACTGTAATGGCAACGGCAGATCTCAATCGAACCTGGTTTATTGTCTTTTTGGTAGCTAGTGCTTTCTCCAGTGGCTTTTATAAGATCCCGTTAAATGCCTGGCTGCAAGAAAGGGTGGAAGGCAGGAAGCTGGGTAACATTCTGGCCTATGCTAATATGATGGACTTTCTGTTTGTTCTTTTGGCTGCCGGTATTTTCGGATTCGTTTCCAGTAACTACGGTACTTTTGCTGTGTTCAAAGTTATTGCCGGTGTGTCTGTGATAATGACCATTATCACCCTATTCAACATACCGGCCATGATGGTGCGGTTTGTTACCTACCTGCTCACACGATTCTACTTCAAGTTTGATATCAATGGGATGGAGCATATTCCTAAAAGAAGTGGCGCTCTATTAGTGGCCAATCATGTATCCTTACTAGATCCGTTTTATATTGTTGCTACTGTGCCGAGGATGGTGCGTTTCGTGGTAGCCAAAGAGATCTATGAACATCCTTTGTGGCATTGGTTTCTCAAAAGGCTAAATATGATCCCAATCTCCGGCAAACTGGATAAAGAACATCTTGAAGAGTTTAATGCACTCTGCCAGAAAGAGGTAAATGAGGGGCATGTATTGTGCATATTTCCGGAAGGCCAGATCAGTAGGATCGGACATCTGCTAGAGTTTAAAAAAGGTATTGAACATATAGCCAAGGGAACTCAAGTCCCAATCATACCTATTCAAATAGAGGGTGTGAGGAACACACCATTATCCTACGAGACCGGAAGCTCCAAACCTATTTTATTACCACGATCATTTCGCAAGCAACTTACCGTAAGTATTGGAGCACCTTGTGAGGCAGACAGCAATGCTTTTCAATTAAGACAAAAAGTTCAAGAGCTTAATGCAGATACATTTGCCCGCCGACTTAAGCCGCATCATACCTTGGGACATTTCTTTTTGCAATCAACTAAAAAGTACAAGAGGGAGCCATTTTTTTATTCGGATGGTGGCCCCGCCATTAGCTATGGTGAAACTCTGAAGAAGGTGATGCCTTTAGCCCATTTCTGGGATCAGGAATTAGAAGAACAGGAAAGAGTAGGGATCCTTTTAGCTAAAGATTGGAACGGTTTGTTGGTTAATCTATCTCTGGCACTAGCTGGGAGAGTAGCGGTAAATATCGATAGCGAATTTACCATCGAAGAGAAAAAACAGGTGATTGAAGAAAGTGGTATTAAAGTTTTGGTTGCCACTAAAGAAACAGGATCCATTCAAGACTTGTCTATAGATCGACTTGTCCATCTGGAGGACCTAATTAGCCAATCTTCCAAGTATGCTAGGAAGAAACAAGTCGCAGAAGGATTGATCAGTTCCAATAGCTTGGCAACAATATTTTTCGAGAAGGATGACAAAGGCAATCTTTTGCAAAGCGCCCTGACGCACCAAAACATTTTGGCCAATTTGAAGGGGCTACAGCAGGTGTATAAATTGGATGAGAAAGGAAAAATGTTGGGTATGTTTCCCTTGAGCAGTTCCTATGGTTATACACTTGATCTATGGCTGCCCATTTTTGCCGGCATTGGTCTGGTCCTAGCTGAGCCGGATGAAGATGTTCCTAAGTTGGCTGAGATTATCAA
>JBPCUG010000644.1:0-9264 GCA_051011275.1 Cyclobacteriaceae bacterium
TCATTAGGTACTATTTCTGCTATCTGAGAATAAGAGGCACCCTGTTTGTCGCTTTTCTGTGCGCATGCCACATGAACCACAAAGGTTAGTAATGTTATGAAATAGGTACAAATATTCATCTGGTAGATGATCTGAATCACTATGAAATCCTAACCAATTACTAACAAGCAATATAGTCAATACTAAAGAGACATATCGCGATCATCCATGTATGTTTCAATCTGGAAGATTTTAGGGGTCCTTATAAATGATAAGTATCAAAAAGAAAAAGGCCGAAACGAATTCGGCCTTTAATAAATTTCCCAACTTGAACTCGGAGGTTAATTAAACCTCCAGTAAAACAGGATTTGAGCTGTTCAACTTTATCAACCCTCCACTGTTAACCCCAATTATAGCAAGCTATCAAAGAGGCCCCTATTCCGATAAGATCGGTAGGGGTGAGGCCCGGTTTCAAGAGCAAACTCACTCGGTATTTAATAAATGTTAGGTTTAAAAAACAAGTCCCAGCTCAAGCGGGAATTCTTTAATTCCTTTACTGTGACAATACAAAATTACAATTTTTATTCTTGTCTACTGGTGGTTTGGTAAAAATATTCGAAGCTATTTGATCGGGGATTCCTCATATGTAATAAAAGATGCTTTTATTTGGGCTTTATTTGTGGCTCCTATGAAGCAAATCTATTTCACACCTGGTCCTTCTGAAGTTTATTTCACTCTACAGGACCATATTCGCTCAGCTATTAAATCAGGTATTCCCTCCATTTCACATAGGGGTGGGAGGTTTTCGGCCTTGTACCAGGAGACTGTTCAAATCCTAAAGCAGTTGATGAATATTCCGGATGATTATTATATTTTTTTTACCTCTTCTGCTACCGAGGTGTGGGAAAGAATGATCCAAAACTGCGTGGAAAGAAAGTCTTTGCACCTGGTGAATGGCGCATTCTCCAGACGCTTCTCCGACATTGCTCAAAGCCTGGGAATTGAAGCGATCAAATGTGAAGCGAAGCTTGGAAGTGGTATAGCTCCAAATCAAATTGATCATGATCCGAAGGTTGAATTGCTGGCAATTACACACAACGAAACTAGTACTGGAGTTGCTCAGCCGTTGGAACATATAGCCATTTTAAGGCAAAAATTTCCCAAAGCAATAGTTTCTGTAGATATGGTATCCTCGGCGCCATATGTTGCATTGGACTTTAATCAGGTCGATGCTGCCTATTTTTCGGTACAAAAGTGTTTTGGCCTTCCGGCTGGGCTTGGCGTTTGGATATTAAATCAACGATGCATCGAAAAAGCTAAGGAAAAGCAGTCCAGGGGCCAGATGATTGGTAGCTATCACAGTTTGCCTGCCTATCTTGAAAAGTATAAAAAGTTTCAGACACCAGAAACGCCCAATGTGCTGGCCATTTATCTGCTTGGAAGAGTAGCTCAGGACCTGCTTAATCGCGGACTTGATGTGATAAGAAAAGAAACAGAATTTAAGTCCGGCTTACTATATTATTATTTCCAACAATCTAATCTGTTCGCGCCCTTTGTCAAGGAAAAGGAATGGCGATCCAAAACCGTTATTGTTGCTGATTGTTTGAAGCCTTCGGAGCAAGTGATAGCCTTTCTCAAGGAAAAAGGATTCACAGTAGGAGGAGGCTATGGGGCGATGAAATCTAAGCAAATTAGGATCGCTAACTTTCCTACACACTCTAAAGAACAGGTGCAGGGACTAGTAGATCAGCTATCACTTTTGGAATGATCTATAGGCCGGGTACCACTAGCTAGATGTTGCAATCGATTGCGACAATATTTTGGTTTTTAACCTTTTACCTTAAGGTGATAAAAGCTAATTTGCTCAGAAGACAAACCTTGCAATATGGATAAATTTATAATTGCCCTTGATCAAGGAACTACCAGCTCCAGGGCCGTGCTATTTGATCATCATGGTGCCATCGTGGGTATTACTCAACAGGAGTTTACCCAACATTTTCCTCAACCCGGTTGGGTGGAACATGACGCAAATGAGATTTGGGAATCTCAAAAGTCGGTTCTTGATCAATTAATTAGCAATCATAGTCTATCTCCTGAAATGGTGGCGGCCATCGGCATTACTAATCAAAGAGAAACCGCGATCGTATGGGATCGTAACTCTGGTGAACCTATCTTTAATGCCATTGTTTGGCAGGACAAACGTACCGCACCCATTTGTGAAGACCTTAAAAACCAGGGACTTGAAGACTATATTCGTCATAATACTGGATTGGTAGTCGACTCTTATTTTTCTGGTACAAAAGTGAAGTGGATACTAGACCAAGTGGATGGGGCACGCGAAAAGGCTGAGAAAGGCGACCTGGCTTTTGGCACGGTAGACAGTTGGTTGGTTTGGAAAATGACCAATGGCGCTCAGCATGTTACAGATTACACCAACGCTTCACGCACATTAATGTACAACATACGAGATTTGAAATGGGATGAGAAGTTGTTGGAAGCTTTGAATGTACCTGCTTCTATGTTGCCCCAAGTCAAGCCCTCTGGGTATCATTTCGGAGATTATGAATGGGACGGGGTAAAGATCCCGATCGCCGGTATTGCCGGTGACCAACAAGCAGCATTATTCGGGCAAGCCTGCTTTGATCCCGGAATGGCAAAAAACACCTATGGTACCGGCTGTTTTATGCTGATGAATACTGGCGAAAAGTTATATGATTCTAAAAACGGACTCTTAACCACTATTGCTTGGGGTTTGGATGACAAGGTCGAGTATGCCCTTGAGGGTAGCATCTTTATTGCTGGAGCCGCTGTCCAATGGTTGCGAGACGGCTTACAAATTCTCAGCAGTGCTTCGAACTCAGAAAACCTGGCAAGTCAGGCACCTGTAGATCATGGCGTGTATGTAGTTCCCGCTTTTGCTGGCTTAGGCGCACCGTATTGGGACATGTACGCCAGGGGAGCCATATTCGGCCTCACTCGTGATAGCGGCAAAGAGGTGATCACAAGAGCTACACTTGATTCTTTAGCCTACCAGACCCGAGACGTTCTTAGCGCAATGGAAGAAGATTCAGGCCTGAAATTGAAGAAGCTTCAAGTTGATGGAGGAGCATCGGCCAATGATCTACTGATGCAATTCCAATCAGATATTCTAGGTGTGGATGTAGAGCGACCTGAAGTAATAGAATCTACCGCTTTAGGTGCAGCATATTTGGCTGGGATCACCGTGGGTTTTTGGAAAAAAGACGGTATAGCGAACAATCGTCAGGTTAATCGGCTGTTTAGTCCTGAAATGGAAGCTTCAACTCGTGAACTAAAGTATAAAGGATGGCAGAAAGCGGTACAACGAAGTATGGACTGGATAGAAAAGTAGCCAACTCAATTTTTTTATAATGAGTGATCTTTCTGCTATGAATAGATCCCAGTTGATTGACCGGATGACCTCAGAACATTACGATTTAGTTGTGGTGGGAGGTGGTATAACGGGAGCTGGTATTGCCCTGGATGCGGCATCCCGAGGCATAAAAACTGCCTTGGTAGAAAAGAATGATTTTGCTTCCGGTACCAGCAGCCGTTCTACAAAACTCATCCATGGTGGATTGCGATACCTTAAGCAATTTGAGATTGGTTTAGTGCGTGAAGTCGGTCGCGAAAGGGCGATTGTCCATAGGCTAGCCCCACATCTGGTACGTGCTGAGAAAATGCTTATCCCATTGATCAAGAACGGTACTTTCGGAAAATTCAGTACTTCTATGGGCCTGATGGTCTATGATGTTTTAGCTGGGGTGGAGAAAGAGGACCAACGAAAGATGCTAAGCAAAGAAGAAACGTTGTCCGAAGAACCACTGCTGGACGCATCTAATCTTGAAGGGGGAGGATTGTACGCGGAATATCGCACTGACGATTCGCGATTAACTATTGAAGTGATAAAAACTGCCACTACTTTTGGCGCTGATCTTATCAACTATGTGCAGGTAGACGAATTTTTGTATGATCAAGGGACTGTAACCGGTGTTAAGTGTGCGGATCTCCTTGGTAGTCAAAGCATCAGCTTGAAGGCGGCTTATGTGGTAAGCGCTGCTGGTCCGTGGGTAGACCGGCTCAGGTCAAAAGATAAGTCGCTTGAAGGGAAGCATTTACATTTGACAAAAGGAGTGCATTTAGTAGTGCCTCATGCCAGACTTCCTTTGAAACACTCAGTGTATTTTGACGTATCGGATGGCAGAATGATCTTTGCTATTCCCAGAAACCGAGTTACTTATGTAGGCACAACCGACACCGATTATCATGGCGATATAAATCACGTAGTTACTACTAGACAGGATTTGGACTACTTGATTGATGCTGTAAACCATACCTTTCCCAGTGTTGATATAGCCATCGATGATGTGATTTCAAATTGGGCCGGGCTAAGACCACTGATCAATGAAGAAGGAAAATCAGCCTCTGAGATCTCCAGAAAGGATGAAGTTTTTGAATCAGATAGCGGTTTGATTTCCATTGCCGGAGGTAAGTTGACCGGCTATAGGAAGATGGCGCAAAAGGTTGTAGATATAGTGGCTAAAAGGCTGCGTAAAGAGCAAAATAGAGCCTTTAAGAAATGTATGACTGATGAGATCGTACTTTCTGGCGGCATATTTGACAACCCAGAGGCAGTAGCAGCATATATTGATCTGATAGCCAGAAAATTGGAGGGTTTTGGATTTGATCATTTACAGGCCAATTATTTGGTAAGTAATTATGGTCGTCAAACCGATGAGATCTTGGATAAGATGGCTGATTATCAAGATGATGAACCGGATGTTGCTCTTGCCCGGGCTGAACTTTGGTATACGGTTAATAATGAAATGGTTCACCAGCCTTTAGATTTTATTGGTCGGCGTAGTGGCCGACTGTACTTTGATATTCGAAGCGTTCCACCTTTGATACCATCTCTCTTCAAGGATCTTGCCCATTATTTCAACTGGTCTGAAAATGAGCAGGTTAAAGCAAAGGAAGATTTGGATCGGGCCCTGTTTGAGGCAGAAAATTTTACTTAGATATTACATTGATGCTGCAAGAATCCAAATAGAGTTTTTGATTGCAATAACAAACCTTAAGTTTCTGACTGATTAACCGTCTTTAAACCTTTACATGGATCTTTTGTCTAAGGAAAAAGCATCTATAGACCCTCATTTGGAAGATCAGGAATTAATTGCGAAGCTTCGTGTTGAAGAGAGCCGGAATTTTGCCTTTAACCAACTGGTGCGAAAGTACCAGGAACGGATTTATTGGCATATCCGGAAAATGGTAATTGACCATGATGATAGCGATGACCTGGTTCAGGATGTTTTTATAAAGGTTTGGAATAACCTCTCAAAATTTCGAGAAGACTCCAAGCTTTATACCTGGATCTATCGTATTGCCACAAATGAGTGCCTTAATTTTCTGAATAAGAAGAAAAAGAGGTTTTTTATCCCTCTGATGGATATTGAAGCCGAGATGGTATCTAAACTGGACCGAAATGCACATATAGACGGTGATGAGATCCATTTAAGATTGCAAAAAGCGTTGATGAAACTTCCTCATAAACAAAGGTTGGTGTTTAATATGAAGTACTTTGATGAGATGAAATACGAGGATATTTCCGAAATTACCGGTACCAGCATAGGAGGTTTAAAAGCCAGCTACCATCATGCCGTAAAAAAAATTGAAGAAATATTAAGCCAGGATTAAACCTTTATCAGGTTTTGACATCTAAGAGGTAGAATAAAGTAAAAATGAAAAAGTTCAAACTGGAAGACATCGAGAAAAAGCATGGCCTCAAGGCACCTCCGGAAAGGTATTTTGATGAGCTCCCGGGTATTATTCAGGCCCAAACAGCTCACAAAGCCACTTCAAAGCGGAATTTTGCCTGGTCGGGAGCGCTGCGTTATGCTCTGCCTGCAGTAGTAGTTCTTCTGGTAGTGGTCTTTATAATACGCGGGCTGAATCAACAGGATCTTGATCCTGAAAGCATGATTGCTGACGTAGCAATTGAGGAGGTAATGGCTTACCTGGAGGAAACTGATATAAGCACAGAAGAGTTGATTGCATCAGTCGATTGGGATGAAGCTTCACTGGATTTTGAGAAAGATCTTGAAGGGGCAGGTATTTTAGATGAAATCGAATTGCAGGAAGAGGATATGCTGGAGCTTTTTCAAGAATATAATATAACAGAAGAGTACCTATAGCTAATACTTGAAATGATGAAAAAAATATATACCATACTACTAGCCATTTTTCTTTTCAGCGGGGTGACAATGGCACAAGTCCCTAAAGGAGATAAAGCGAAAATTGAGGCGGCTAAGATCGCATTGATCAGCAACCGCTTAGACCTCAGTCCTGATCAAGCTAAAAGGTTTTGGCCAATGTATAATGAGTTTGCCAAGAAACGAGGTGCATTAAGATCAGATATGGCCACTAAGGCCAGGGAACTGTCGGATGAGCAGCGGATAAAGCTGGCTCTTGAGGTGAAGCAAAGAGAGTTGGATCTGGAGAAGAACTATTCGCAAAAAATGTTGGATGTGATCTCAGCCAAACAAGTGGTTGCTTTAAGGAAGGCGGAAGGTGAGTTTAGAGAGATGTTGATCAGAAGGATCCAACAACAGAAGATCCGACAACAGAGGAGAGACCAGGTTAGAAAAAGAATTGAAGATCGACGCAGGGACTAGGAAATTTTCGACCAGGAGTAATCTGGTAATATTTTAAGAAGATCTATGCGATCGAACTTTTTAAAGCTGGGGCTACTATCGTTGGTAATTCTTCTAATGAGCGCTGATGCAACGAGGGCTCAAAATGGGGACACCCAAAATGAATTTGATACGGAGTCGGCCTTGGAATATCTTTCGGAAGTTGATTCCCTTTCATTGATAAGTCTGATAGATAGCTTGCTTAGTCTGGAAGGCCCTACCTCGCAGCTATCGTTTAACTTGGGTTACACCAGCTTGGTTGTAAATGCGGGACGGGATCTGAATGTAAAGCAATACGGTTTCTCACCGGGTATTTCATACTTCCACAAGTCAGGAGCCTTTGGAACAATCTCTGGCTATTGGAATAGCGAAGTGGCACCAAAGTATAATTTAACCGTAGCTACCCTTGGGTATATTGGTTTACTTTCAAAGAGGCTTTCGTTTGTAGCTACTTATGATCACTCATTTTTCACTCCTACGGAGCCTGAACCATATCCAGATTGGTACGGACCTAGGCTGATTGAGTTTTTAGAAGAACTGAGTGCCTTGTCCGAGCCATTGAACAATACTTTGTCCTTGTCGGCCAATTTGGATTTTAAGTACATTGAACCAAGCGTAGAATATTCTTTTTTGTTTGGTTCGCAAACTGCCCATCGCATCCGCGCCGATTTGGCGGGAAATTTTGATATAAGGAAAGTTGGCTTTCTAGACAAAATAAATATCCGGCCGACTGCCTCGGTTTTAGTAGGGAATCAAGATATAATAGCAGTGCGGTTTAGCCGCGATGTTTTGATAGACAGGGAATTGCCCTTGATAGTTAATCAAAGTGATCCGTTCGGATTGATGAACTATAATTTTTCCATTCCGGTAAGTTTTTATGCGCGACCCTTTAGCTTGTCTGTCGACTACAATTTAAATCTTCCGATTGCCCTGCCAGGTGAGGATCTGGAGATCAAATCAAATACCTTCTTTAGTGTGCTATTGTCATATACAATTTCTCTTTAAAAAAAGTAACAAGTGTTAAAAGAAAAGGGTCTGACCAAAACGGACAGACCCTTGACAAAAAAGAAGAAGAGAAATTATTGAATGATTAAACGATGTAAGATTTTACGTCCAGTGTTGCTCGAGACATGCGTCATATAAACACCCTTGGCCAAGCTACTGAAGTCGAAACTTTCATTTAGTTGTCCTTCAACCTCGCGAGCGGTGATCAAAGCACCATGTAAATTGAAAACTTTGATACTTACTCGCTCACCTTGCAAGAGACCCATTTTCATATGGACCACGCCGGTGGAAGGATTGGGGTATATATTTAATTGACTAGATTCAAATACCGTTGGTGGTTCTTCCATATTTGCCAATCGAGCATTTGCAGTCGAGCTAGAACTACTGGGCGTGGTAAATTTAACTTTGCCTGAATAGTCGGATCTGAATCTTCCATCTTCGGAGCATAAGGTGCGTACTCTGGCTCTGTATTTAGTGCCTGGCTCCAATCCCGTTATTGTGAAATTGGTGTCGTTTATTACCACACTAGTCCACGGGACTCCACTTTTTACGTAGGACAACTCGTAACTGATTGCTCCGTTTGCATCGTCCCAGGCTAAACTAGCTGTAGTGCTAGAAAGGTCTATCAATTCCGGAGTACCCGGGGTTTCGCAGGCCACTGCACCCGAAGTTGTAAAAGAAACGGTCTCGGAAAACTGCGATTTAATGGCATTGTTTTCCGAGCAGATGGATCGGACCTTAATTTTATACGTGGTGCCGGGGAACAAATCAGTAAGACTTACACCAAGGTCAGTAACAAACATCTTTTGCCAAGGTGTCTTAGAATATTTGTAAAAGACATTGTACTTTACCGCACCCGCTCCAGCATCCCAATTGACTTCTGCTTCAGTTTCAGTGATGTTAAGTACTTCAAGGTCAGCAGGAGCCTGGCAGGCCAATTCTCCGGTAGTAGTAAACTTCTGTGACGAGCTGAATCCGGATTTCAACATTCCATCTTCTGAACATATACTTCTGACTCTCACCTGATATTCAGTTCCCTCAGTGAGTTCGGTTAAGGCCAAGCTGTTTGTCTCGGTAAAAACGGATGTCCAACTGCTACCAACGGGCCTGTATCTAAATTCATATTCCAAAGCGTTGTTAGAATTGTCCCAATCAAACTGGGCCGTTGTATTAGTGACTTCTGAAATAACTAGGTTTTCAGGAGCACTACAACTAGGCGTCACATTGAGTGTAACTGGTACGGTTACTTCCGGGTTTGCCGGATCATTACTTTCTATCAAGATGTTATCTTCATAAACTCCTTCTTCAAGGTCGGTTGCGTCCAGGATCACCGTTAACTCGGTAGACTCTCCCGGTGCCAATACACCGGTAATCGGTGGTGTAATGGTAATTGCTAATCCGTCGGTCAAGAACGGTGTATTGAACAACACTTGTAGACCATTGGTACCATCAGGGCCTTCCACACCAACGGTGCTGCTTTCACTACTTACTGTCCCTTCAACTGTCTCATATTGTAGCTTGATGCTACCGTCTGGGAACAGGATTACCTGGAACGTAACTACGTCAGCTGGGT
>JBPCUG010000645.1:0-3380 GCA_051011275.1 Cyclobacteriaceae bacterium
TCCGTAGCACGCAGGTCCCCAGACGTTGCCATCCATTGAGCTAAGCCTTCACTCATTTCCTTCTGAGCATTCAGGTGGTCAGGCTGACCGGCGACATTGTTCAATTGGTAGGGGTCATCAGCCAGTACATACAATTCTTCTGCTGGCCGTTTACCAAATACCAACTCGAAGTAGTTAGTATCCCCCGGTTGACCCTCCATGTCCATAATCAGGAACTTTGATATTGAATTATCAACATCGCCATATTGTCCGACTGAGATATGTGCTTCCGGATCACCAGCTGGATTTCGTTCTGGCATAAAGTTGCGAATATATAAATATTCATCATTGCGAACCGCCCGCATGGGATAGCTCAAGTCACCTTTGCGTACGTTTGCATGTCGTTCACGTTCAAGGTAAACCTGATTGCGATCGATATCATCGCTTTTTTCGGTTAGCAAACTAAGCAAGCCCTCGCCCGACATTTCATCGGGCACTGGTACACCTGCTGCTGCCAGGAGAGTTGGGCCCAAATCTACTGCGTTGATGAAAGCATCCGATTCTAATCCGTTCTTGATCCGGCTAGGCCAAAAAATAGCAAGGGGCATTCGAGTACCATAATCGTATAAGTTCGCTTTGGCTCGGGGGAAGGGCATGCCATTATCACTGGTGATCACCACCAGAGTATTTTCTAATTCACCGGCCTCTTTTATAGTCTTCAAAATATTTCCGCATCTACGATCAAATCTTTCCACCTCAAAATAATAGTCCAAAATGTCATTTCGCACACAAGCTAGATCAGGCATGAAGCCGGGTACTACCACGTCGGCTAGTTTCATTCCAGTTCTAACACCGGCATTGGTTTCATAGGAGCGATGAGGATCTGTACTACCGAACCAATAGCAAAACGGTTGTCCATCCGGTCGTTCCGCCATAAAGGCATCGAAGTTTTCGAAAGGTTTACCTGCCGGGTTATACTCGTATCCTCCTCTTTTAAAATCACCTGGCCCCCACCCTTTATCTTGAGAGCCTGTAAAGTAGCCGGCCTCATTCAAGATCGATACCCAATTGGGAAATTTTTTCGGTAGAATCGACCAAAGGTTGCCTGCACTTTCCAATTGATGTGGATATCGCCCAGTGAGAATAGCAGCACGGGAAGTGGTACAAGATGGAGAGGAACAGAAGGCGTTGTTGAATAATGCTCCATTTTGGGCTAGAAAATCGAAAGTTGGCGTTCGCACCACTGGATCCCCATAGATACTCGCATGAGGAAAGGACCAGTCATCAGCAATTAGAAATAGAATGTTAGGCTGTTTGTTTGCACTTACGTTTGAATCTAGGGGTGGCTCGGTGGTTGTTGATTGACATCCGATCAGCAGCCATAACACAACTAAAGGAACGATCATTTTCATAAGATTGACTTAATTCTACTATTATACGGTTTTCAATAGTTCCAATCAAAAGCAACCTGTGATAATACCAGGGCGCATCTTAAATTTTTTCTTTTGATGGAAGTTTCATTAATTGTAAGGTAACCCAGTAAAAGTGAGCAACCAAGATCCCTATATTCTTTCACCTCTAGCAGTCAAGGGTCCTCCCACTACCTTCCGAGGCCGTCTGAAATATTTAGGACCAGGATTTATTTTATCAGCTTCCATCGTCGGTTCCGGTGAGTTGATTGCAACAACTACTTTAGGTGCGCAGGCTGGCTTTATTACCTTCTGGGTGATCATAGTGAGCTGCCTGGTGAAGGTGGCAGTACAAATCGAGTTTGCCAAACATACCATCCTCACCGGCGAGTCACCAATGGCCGCATTCAATCAGTTACCGGGTATGAAATTTGGCAAAGCCAATTGGACCATCTGGTTGTTCTTCTTCTTAATGTTGATCAAGATCCTGCAACTCGGAGGTATAGTGGGCGGTGTGGCTATTATTCTTAACATTGCTTTTCCACAAATCACCATTGGTGCTTGGGCATTTGTAACCGCGGTAGCGGTGGCCTTAATGATCTTTAGAGGCTACTACAAGTTTATCGAAAAGTTTTCCATTTGGATGATCGGTTTTTTTACCTTGTTCACTTTTGTTTCTCTCTATTTCCTTGAATATACTCCCTACAGCTTGTCACTTGAGCAGATACTTTCTGGTTTAAAGTTTGGCTTACCTCCGACGGCAGTTGCTGTGGCAATAGGGGCTTTTGGGATTACCGGAGTCGGTGGTGATGAGATCATCGCATATAACTATTGGTGCCTTGAAAAAGGCTACGCTGCCCATGCAGGGCCGGCCGAAGATAGTGAGGCATGGCGCTCCCGGGCAAAAGGCTGGATCAAAACAATGGAAATGGATGCTATTGCCGCTATGGTAGTTTATACACTGGTTACCGCAGCTTTTTATCTACTAGGTGCTGCCGTACTCCATGCCCAAGGGAACGTCCCACAAGGATATGAAATGGTGGAAACGCTTTCTGCCATGTACACTGAATCATTGGGACCACAGGCTAGAACACTTTTCTTAGCCGGCGCTTGCGTTGTGCTTTTCTCTACCCTGTTTGCCGCTTTAGCTGCCTGGACCAGACAATTCAGCGACATATTTGGTCAGATCGGATGGATCAATTTCTATGACCTGTCAGATCGAAAAAAAACTATAGCTTGGCTGGCCTGGGCTTTTCCTTTGCTCTGGGCGGCGATGTTTGTTTTCATAAAATTGCCGGTTCTTATGGTATTGATCGGAGGGGTGATTACTTCTGTAATCCTGTTTATTGTGATTTTTGCTGTGGTTAATTTTCGCTATAAGCGTTTGAATAAAAGTTTCATCCCCACTCTTAAATATGACGTGATCTTATGGTTAAGCATGGTGGCAATCTTTTTGGTCGGCGTATATGGATTGGTAAAGTTGTTTTAGAATATGTTCAGTCATGTAGTTATTCTTGGATGTGGTCGTAGCGGCACTTCCATTTTTGGTGAGCTGTTTGAACATCTTCCTCGATACACCTATATAAGTGAACCTCCTTTTGAACATCTTAAAACCCAATCTTTCAGCCTTCCAATGGCGATTAAGGTTCCGAAAGAAAGTCCCGGGTTTGAACCTACTCCTGGTTTAAGCTTTCCCTTAGATGATCTTCTTGAAACGATCCCAGAACCAAGGAAAATTTTCTGGCAAATCCGACATCCACTAGATACAATTTGCTCGTTACGAGTTGGTATTGGCAAAAATTGGGGTCACCATCCCAAACCACCTGATTGGCAAGAATGGTTATCAAGACCTTTGTTAGAACGCTGCGCGCATCATTGGAATTATATTAATGACATTGGATATGAACAGGTAAAAGACATTGCAACAGTCACACGGTTTGAAGAAATGGTGAGTGATCCGTTCAGATTTGCTATGAACATCTGTAAGCAAGT
>JBPCUG010000646.1:0-3047 GCA_051011275.1 Cyclobacteriaceae bacterium
CAAGGTCAACTTTTAGGTACTCTTAATCTGGCTGAGATCAATGCTCAAGTGACTCAGTCAAAACAAGCGGTTGATAAAGCCCAACGTGACCTTAGGCGTGCTCAAAACCTTTATGAAGATACTGTAGTAACCCTAGAGCAGGTGGAAAATAGTCAAACTGCTTTTGAAGTGGCACGGGCCGGTTTGCGTATTGCTAGATTTAATCAGAACTATGCTCGCATTGTGGCGCCTGCCTCGGGAAAGATCCTAAAACGATTTGTAGAAAACCATGAGCTGGTCAACCCTGGTAGCCCTATCCTGGCATTGGCCGGAACTGGAGAAAATGCTTTTGTGCTCAGAATTGGTGTGGCTGACCGAGACATCGTAAAGTTACAAGCCAATGATTCAGCGATGGTGCGGTTTGACGCTTATCCGGGAGAAGTATTCTCAGCTGTTGTCACTGAACTAGCCGAAGCAGCCGATCCCTTGACCGGTACTTTTGAAGTAGAGCTTACCGTATTGGAAAACAAGCGAATACTAAAAAATGGGTTTATCGGTAAGGTCACTTTATTTCCTTCCCGGCAACAACCTTATTATCGCATTGCAGTCAACGCCCTGGTCGAAGGAGACCAACAATGGGCCAAAGTGTTTGTACCTGATAGCAGTTCGCAAACGGCTCGCCCCCTACTGGTCCGTCCCGATCATATCGGCGAACAATACTTTACTGTCCTTGCTTCAGAATGGGATGACAAACCTCAGGTGATCACCGAGGGATCGGCCTATTTGAAAGCAGGCGCTCCATACATTGTTACTAATCCTTAAAGTCAACCAACTATGAAACTGCCACAAATTGCTTTGAAAAACTACCAGTTTGTAATCATATTAGTAGTCCTGGGACTGTTTTTGGGAATCAGCTCGCTGATGACCATGCCTCGCTCAGAGGACCCTAATCCTAACTTCCCGATTTATACCATTATTGTGGTCTATCCGGGCACCAGTCCGGAAGACCTGGAGGAGTTAGTTGTTGATCCCATTGAAGAAGCCATTGAAGAGATCCCGGATATCGAAAAGATCAATACTGAGATTGAAGATGGCGTAGTAAAGATCAATGTAGAAGGCGCCTTCGGGATCAATGTTGATGATCAGTACGATGAAGTAGTAGCTGAAGTCAATACCATTAGGGATCGTTTACCTGCTGATATCTTTAGCCTGGACTTTGTCCAATTCAAACCGCAGGAACGCGTATATATCCAGCAATTTGCTTTGGTCTCGACTGAAGCTTCTTATCGCACATTGAACGACCATGCTGAAGCGCTTGAGTATGAATTAGAAAAAATATCAGGAGTATCCCAAGCTGAGATCTTTGCAGCACCTCAAGAAGAGGTAAGGATAAGTTTGGATTTTCAAAAGATGGCCAGACAAAACATTCCTTTATCTCAAGTGATCGGTGTTTTGCAAGGCAACAACATAAACATTCCCGGCGGGGTGATCAAGTCTGGCCAAAAGTCGTTCAATATCAAATCCAGTGGCGGTTACGAAAACCTGGATGAAATAAAGGCCACTGTCGTAAGTGCTGCCGGAGATAGGATCGTTTATCTCAAGGATATCGCTGAAGTGCGTATGGATTATGAGGATCTTCGCTGGATTGCTCGGTACCAAGGTGATCCTGCTGTCTTCATCAATCTTACCCAAGAAGAAAATGAAAATGTGGTGAGTTTAGGTGAAAAGATCAATCTAGTGGCTCAAGAATATAAGGAGCAACTTCCCAGCAACATACAGTTGGTAACAGCATTTGAACAAGCGCCAGCAGTATCAGGCCGCATCTCAGGCTTCTTTATAAACCTGCTTCAAGGTGTTGTATTGGTGGGAGTGATCATTCTGATTTTCTTAGGTTGGCGCCCAGCGTTAATCATTATGATGGTAATCCCCATAGCCATTTTACTGGCCATTGGTGCTTTGGATTTAAGTGGTTTTGCTTGGCAACAGATTTCTATTGCTGCGTTAGTAATCGCTTTGGGATTATTGGTTGACAATGGCATTGTGGTAATTGAAAATATAATCCGATTGCATAAGGAAGGGTTAAGTTGGACAGAAGCTGCAGTGCAAGGTACCTCGGAAGTTGGTTATGCTATTATAAGCTCGACAGTCACAACTTTACTGGCCTTCTTTCCTCTGGCCTTGATGCAAAGTGGACCGGGAGAATTCCTTCGCTCCTTGCCGGTAACCGTGATCCTGGTATTGATTGCCTCGTTACTTTTGGCCTTGACCCTGACGCCAATCTTAGCTGGAAGGTTGATGAAATCCTCGCGCAAACCTAAGCCTCGCCGAGTAGATAAAGCAGTTAGTTTTGGGGTGCAGAAATACTACCGGCCGGTATTAAACTTTGCTTTAGCCAAACCCTGGAGGATACTTTTGATAGCTGTTGGTGTCTTTCTGGGCAGTTTGATGCTATTTCCTTTCATCGGGGTAAGCTTTTTCCCTACCGCAGATAAACCGGTCTTACTTATTGAGGTAGATACACCTGAAGGTTCCAACCTGGAAGCTACAGACTGGGCAGTAAAATTTGTGGAGCAGGTTTTAGATACTACGGAATATGTATCTCATTATTCAAGTAACGTTGGTCATGGTAATCCAATGGTGTATTATAACCGCGTTAATGAAGAATACGCCAAAACACATGGGCAATTACTGGTCAATTTTGATGGCTGGGATCCGGATCGATTTTACCAGGCTTTAGCTGATTTTAAGAAAATTTTTTCCAAATATTCATCAGCCAAGATCACCTTCTCAGAATTGAAAAATGGCCCTCCTTTTGAAGCTCCTATTGAAATAAAACTCTTAGGGGAAAATCTTGATACATTGAAGAGATTGGCTTTTAAAGTTGAAGAGTTGGTAAGGAATACCGAAGGAACTCAAAATATAGACAATCCCCTAGCTGTTTATAAAACTAACTTAAAAGTGGATATCAATCGGGACAAAGCTGGGCTATTAGGTTTGCCATTAGCCGGTATTGACCAATCAGTACGTGCCAGTCTCAATGGGATCACTGTTGACGAGGTGACCTTGGA
>JBPCUG010000647.1:0-3241 GCA_051011275.1 Cyclobacteriaceae bacterium
CCTCGCGAATGTTGAAGCGGTAGCATATTTAGAAAAAAATGCCTTCCCCAACATTCCCTAGGCCGGTTATAATTACGTTTATTTTCGTTTCTCAAATAATAGCTAATAATTCTTTGATCAAATCCACAAAATATTCACCATTCTGTGGTCCATACCAATTCATATCCCTGGTTTCTGGTTTGTTCAAAGTGTAATAGTACTTTTCGGGGTTAACGTAACCCATGTAATTGCCATTAAATGAGGTTACCATTAAAGAAAGGCCCTTGCTTTTACAAACATCTTCAAACTCTGTGGAAAACTCCCCGGAAAGCTCCACAGGCAGTCCAATTAGTACCGTGTTACCAACCCTAAGGGCTGTTATAGTCGCTGAATGATTACCCATAGCACTATTAAATGCCCATGGCCTGAAGCGCCAATGATTCGAAACCCGAAAATGAGGTGAGCGCAGATCCACTGGCCACTCGGCATATTTCAGAATTTCCGTTGTATCAAGTACTATTTTCTGCTGCTTGCTTAACAATCGTGCAGCCAACACTTGCCCATAAGCTTCCATCTTTGAGTATTCGAATGGCTTGCGTCCAACTGGTGTATGACTGCCGGTGGCACCTGGTGCAAAGCAAGCAAAATCCACACTGTCAGAAGATTCTAAAGTCGCAATTAAGGGTCCAGGATAATCGGCCGATAAGGCATTGAGGCCTTTCACCATAAAGATTGAATGAGCAGAAAAGGTAGCAAATATGGCTAGCTCTTTTGAATCGTTTTGGAATTGTAAAAACCTTAGTTTATCATCTACTGGAGCATTAGGGTCCAATCTATTGGAGACCATATTTTTAGCCCTTACCTCGCTAAATCCGGTTAATGATGGTTTGAGATTTGCATTGGCTAGTTGCAAGGCTTCCAAGGTCCGGTCCTCAAGAAAGGTGATCCTTTCCGGATGGTTACCACCTATGGCCAATGCTCCCAGCAAACCGGTGGCCCATCCACCTATGCTTGTGTGACTATGGTTGGCCGTAAAATATATACCGGTAATTCCCAAATTAGAAGATGCAATTTTCTCTTTTATGGCTTCGGTCAAATGAGGGTGCATGATCCAGAGATCATAACTGAGCAAAGCGATTTTTTGAGCGGTATTAGAAAATATAAAAGCCCTGACATAAACTGAATCAAGCACCTCATTGTATACATCCCAATTTTTACCTGTGAGTCTTACTGGTTCCGGAGGAGTGATATTTGCTTTGCCCCAACCAACGAGGATTGAGCCAGGATCCTGCCTATTAAATACCTGCTTAAGACTGTCAAGTCGACCTAAAGTAGTATTGTAAAAATCCGCGGTTTTGTAGTCTTTGTCATCTACCGAGGTGAACAATGAAAAGCCTAGTAATATCGGGATCCAAATTATTTTAAGGACTTTCTTACCAATATTGCTCAGCTTTTCTCCCATATCCATACCTATTCCAAAGTAAAAATCAACCCTAAAAATAGTAAAATAAAATCTGCTTTAGTTGTACGTAATTTCACAGTTAGTTTTGGTACCTTCAAGTACAATCAATTTTAAACCTCATGATCTTAAAAATTAATGGTCGGGAACACCAGTTGCAGGTAGAGCCTGAAATGCCCTTGCTTTGGGCATTAAGGGATGTTTTGAACATGACGGGAACCAAATATGGTTGTGGTGTAGCAGCTTGCGGCGCCTGTACTGTTCACATAGATGGGAAGCCAACAAGATCCTGCTTATTCCCTGTTTCGGCGGCCGAAGGCAAGGAGATTAGCACCATAGAGGGAGTTGCCATCGATGGTACCCCCAGCGCTGTGCAAAAAGCATGGGTTGAACACCAAGTACCACAATGTGGGTACTGTCAGTCGGGTATGATCCTAGCAGTTGAAGCCCTACTGGAAGAAGTGCCCGAGCCGACCGACTCGGATATTGATAGAAATATCACAAACATCTGTCGCTGTGGCACTTACCAAAGAATCCGCGCTGCAATTAAAACGGCTGCGAAATACAGGATGGGAGCTCAAGTATCAGAAACCACGGCATCATGAAAAGAAGAGGATTCATTATTACGGGCAGTATTTTAGGAGGTGGATTGGCCGTTGGTGTTGGTGGGCTTGCTTATATGAACAAAAAAATAGCCGAATACAGCAGCTATGGTATGGGCGATGGTGACTCGCTCAACGCATTTGTCCATATCAGCCAAGACAATACAGTGACATTAGCAGTTTCAAAAGTAGAAATGGGCCAGGGAGTTTATACCGCATTGCCCATGCTTGTTGCTGAGGAGCTGGAAATCGAGATGTCTCACATTAAGGTAGTCCACCCCCAACCCGAGGGCCCTTATGCCAATATATACATGGCTCAAGAAACTCCCAGGGCTATTGATGGCTCCTTGACCATGATGCAAAAGATATTTGCCTTTATCCCAAACATCATCACCGGAGGCAGCACCAGTATTGTGGATGGTTATGACCACCAGCGTGTGATGGGCGCTATGGCTCGAGAAATGCTGCTAGCTACTGCTGCTAAACGATGGCAAGTAGCACCTAAAGATTGTTATGCCGAGAAAGGCGCTGTTATTAATAGGAATACCAAAGAGAAATTCACATACGGAGAGTTGGCATCAGATGCAGCTAAAGAAAAAGCTCCTAAGAACCCTCCCTTAAAAGACCCCTCTGATTATAAGATTATTGGCAAACCGGTAGCTCGATTGGATGTTCCGGAAAAGGTAGATGGTAGCGCAATTTTTGGATTAGATGTAAGGCCGAAAAACTTGCAATTTGCTGTAATAAGACATTCTTCCCAAGTTGGTGGAGCTATAACCGGCATATCCAATCAGCCAGAGGTGGAGAAAATGCCTGGTATCACTGGAGTGGTTCAAATTGAAGAAGGTGTTGCAGTAGTTGGCAAAACAACCTGGCATGCGAGAAACGCCGCTGATGCATTAAAGTTGCAAGAATCAGCTCCGGAACATGTAGATGCTATATCAAGGCTTCAAGCAGCATTAAAAGGAGAGCCCTCCAAAGTTTGGGAAGAAAAAGGTGCAATC
The DNA here is from genome assembly GCA_051011275.1 of Cyclobacteriaceae bacterium. Lineage (GTDB taxonomy): Bacteria > Bacteroidota > Bacteroidia > Cytophagales > Cyclobacteriaceae > JBPCUG01. Next base: position 3,045 of record JBPCUG010000647.1, read on the forward strand.
GAAACAGCTCTTGAAGCAGCAGATCGAGTAATCGAAGCGAACTATGAGGTACCTTACCTGGCCCATGCGTGTATGGAGCCATTGAACTGTACGGTGTTAGTGGATGGCGATAAAGCTGAGGCTTGGACTGGTAACCAAAGTAGCACCTTTGTAGTCAATGGCGTTTCAAAGGGGGCTGGAACAGATAAAGATAAGAT
>JBPCUG010000648.1:0-4791 GCA_051011275.1 Cyclobacteriaceae bacterium
CCTTTATACTCTTGCCAGTCCTGACCTGCAGACGGTCAAAATACATCTGGACCCAGGGAGGAATCCCGGAGATCAGTGTCATATCAACATTTATGGTTTCTTCTATGATCTTGTCAACTTTTGCTTCCCAATCCTCGCTGCAATTTGTAGCATAGCTGGGCATCTGATTGCGTTTTAGATATCCAGGTATATGATGGTTTACTATACCTGACAATCGCCCAATTGGTATTCCACCCTTTTGTTCCAGAACAGGACTACCGGAAAGAAAGATCAATTTACCATCCACAAATTGACTTTTGCCAGTCTGATGTATGTAGCTTAAAAGAGCGTCACGAGCGCCATGAATGTGATTCGATATCGAGGCTTTGGTGATAGGGATATACTTGGCCCCCGAGGTGGTGCCAGAGGTTTTAGCAAAATAAATTGGCTGACCAGGCCACAAGACATCTTTTTCTCCTTTTAAAATACGTTCTACATAAGGGGCCAAAGCCTCATAATCTCTAATGGGCACGCGGACTTTAAAATCTTGGTAACTGCGTACCTCTGCAAACTGATGGTCTCGACCGAACTGGGTGGCCCTAGCCTTGTCGATCAAGCTTTGGAAAACCGTATACTGGGTAGCTACCGGATTCGTTTCCCAACGTTTGCGCTTCTTGATCACCCAGGAGGCAAAAGGTTTAGCAAGGTGTGATTTCAGGCTCATTTGTAAATTTGATATGATCTAAAACCAACAGAATAAAAATAATATAGCAGAAACCCTTACCATTTGAGATCTGCTCCAAAACTAGGAATAATTACTGTGATTCCCGGAAGCAAAGCTTACAATTCAGCAAATTTGAGAGGTGAGTTAGCGCCTATATTAGTCAAAAATGCAATCACTTAGACTGCCTTCATCTTCAGCTTCTTGGTAAGTTCTCCTATCGAAGCATTGAACTTTGAATCAGTATCGATCATATCATTAACTGATTGCACTGCATGAATCACTGTGCTGTGGTCCCGTCCTCCAAAATGATAGCCGATCAATTTTAAGCTATGATTGGTATATTCCTTGGCAAAATACATGGCAGTTTGCCGTGCTATTACAATTTCCTTTTTGCGGGTCTTTGCTTTAAGATCTTCGAGATTTACCTTGAAATACTCTGAAACTGTCTTTTGGATGAAGTCGATACCTACTTCCGAATCAATATCCTGGACAATATTCTTAAGCGTTTGTTTAGCCAATTCAAGATCAATATCTCTTTTTGTCAATGATGCATGAGCGATTAAAGATATAATTACCCCTTCCAACTCCCTTATATTGGTGTCCACACTATAGGCCAAATACTCAATCACATTTCCGGGGATATCGATCCCATCAGCTTGCATCTTCTTTTGAATGATAGCAATTCTTGTTTCGAAATCAGGTTGCTGCAGGTCTGCGGTAAGCCCCCACTTGAATCGAGAAAGAAGGCGCTCTGCCAGACCTTTCAAATCCCTCGGAGGACAATCACTAGTCATTATGATCTGCTTACCTGATTGATGTAGGTGATTGAAAATGTGAAAAAAGATCTCCTGGGTCTTTTCTTTGCCAGCTAAAAACTGTACATCATCCAGAATCAATATGTCTACCTGTAGATAAAAATTGGTGAAGTCCTGTACGTTGTTGTTCTTTACTGCTTCAATGAATTGATTGGTAAAGTACTCAGAGGAAACGTATAAGACGAATTTATCCGAGATATGCTCCTTGATTTCATTTCCTATTGCTTGTACCAAATGAGTTTTTCCTAGACCTACACCGCCATACACCATTAAGGGGTTGAAAGAGGTCACACCTGGCTTAGAGGCCACCGCATAACCTGCTGATCGTGCCAAACGGTTGCAATCTCCTTCTATATAGGTGTCAAAAGTATACTGGGGATTGAGGTGGGACTTTTGTTGTATGCTTTCAACTGACCGAAGATCAAATGGGCTATCATACTGATTATTCCCATTTTTATTTTGTGGAGTTGAGGATTTACCTGTTGGTAACTTTATCGTATAAGGTTGGTTCTTCTCATTGCCCTGGTCAATCACTACTGAATACTCCAGCTTGGCCTCAGTACCCAGTTGATCATCAATTGCCTTTCTCAAAAGATGCACATAGTGCTCCTCCAGCCACTCATAGAAAAACTGACTAGGCACCTGGATGGTCAGGATGTTGTTTTCAAGTTTTAGGGGTTCTATGGGAGCAAACCAAGTCTTGAAGCTTTGCTCACTAATACTCCGTTTTATAAAACCGAGACAATTATTCCATACGGTAGTACAATCAGATTGCATTCACGGAGTACTTAAAAAGATGTAAAATTTTTAGTCTTTATAGGAAAAAGGGATTCAAATTTTATAAAAAAAATCCGAAGAAAAAAATCAATTTGTAGTTGAGTTTGCATCGATCTGCCTGCTTTTCGATTTAAATAGCAATTGCTGATTTATTCTTTGAAACCTAAGGTCAATTCGCCCCAAATTAGTGCCACCCCATCCAACCTGGTTTATTATTACAGGACGGCCATAAGGTGACATCACAGTTACCGGTTCGTCAAGATAAATATGAGTGTGTCCGCCAAGGATTAAATCAATCCCGTTGACTTTCCTGGCCAGGGTCACATCTGAAATTTGATCGGTATCATATTGAAAACCCAAATGCGATAAACATATTATAATGTCACATTCCAAATCTTTTAATTCCTGACAGATCTCCCTTGCAATACCGACCGGATCGAGATAGTTGATACCTTCGTATAGCTTCTCATTTATTAATCCTGCAAGATCAACGCCCAATCCAAATACTCCTATTTTGATCCCGCCACGTTCAAATATTTTATGTGGGGCAAACTTGTTCTCGAGGGTGGTGCCTGCAAAGTCATAGTTAGCAATCAAGAATGGGAAATCAGCATGAGCTAATTGTTCTTCCAGTCCTTCTAATCCCAATTCAAAATCATGGTCCCCCAAGGTTGCGGCGTCATAGCCCATTTGACTCATTAATTTTAGCTCTACCTCACCCTTATAGAAATTAAAGTAAGCAGTCCCTTGAAAGATATCCCCCGAATCAAACAATAAAAGATTTTCCACCTCCTCCCTGATCTGATTAATCAATCCAGCCCTACGTGCCATCCCACCTTTGCCAGCGTGAGGTCCACTGTCCGATGGGAAAGACTCAACCCGAGAATGAAGGTCATTGGTATGTAAAATTGTAATCCGCTCCGTTCTAGAGGAGGCAAAGACATGATGCGCCCCAAGGTATACTCCCAAACCCGCGCAAGAGACTTGCTTAACAAAATTTCTTCGATTGTGCTTTAGATATTTCATGGAAGTATTTTAATTCTACCCTCAATGATTGCTTCGATTGATTTTCCTTCCTGTTGCTGGATCGCCAAATAATCAAATATCAGGTCCCTTATGGTTATCTCCACCTTTTGTAATCGCTTTGCCTGCTTCAGAAAAGTCATTCCACCACCTCCGTGGGCTAAGAAATCGGAAACTGCCAATGTATAAGTCTTTTGACGATCAAAAGGCTGACCACCAATATAGAACTTCAGTGGCTTGCTGTCCTTGACTACCAATACGGCATTTCCAACGGATAGGTCTTTCTTTTTTACTTGATATTCAACAAGCTCTTGTATCTGGATATGATTCAACTCAAGTATAAATAACTTATGTTCAGCGGGCATCAACTCATAGATATCACTTTTAAGGATCGGTCCCTTTGCCAAAGAACTATTTATTTCGCCAAGAGAAACGATACTTAAATCAATCGGCTTACTATAGTGGTAGGTGCCAGTTTCAAAAATGATATCGGCAACCAGATTGCCAAGGCTAGACTCTGTGGACTGCTTCTCCATTCGATACGTGGCTTGTCCGATTACAGTGCTCATCTCTTGGTCAAGTTGGGTTTTATATGGTGCTATAATACTTGCTGCAACGGGATCAGGTGGAATGTTCGAATCAACAGTTAGAGACGTTTCCTTTGACAGGTTTGTCAGACTAAGCTGTGGCGTACATGCGGTACCCAAGCAGAAACCGATAAAAATGAATAGAAATCTTAGAGCCATAGCTATAGGCGTGCAGAATTGTAAGCTTTATAGTGTGTAAAAAAGTACTACTATTAGATAGTTATAGCAAGCTTAGCGGCCTATTTTTCGTTCGTTCGTCTACGGTTTATTGGCCATAGTAGTAGGCAAGATATTTTGAGTTTGCCCCTCTCCCCGATAGTCGAAAATAAACTCCACTCTTCGATTACGAGTACGACCCAACGAGGTATTATTTGAGTGGATAGGTTGCGCCTCACCTCGATATCTTATTAGGATCGATGACTCCTCCAAACCCATCTGCTGAAGATACTTCGCCACTGCTTGAGATCGCTTTTCCGAAAGCTTCAGATTGTAATCCATCGACCCGATGTTGTCAGTATGGCCAATTACTTTTACGGAAGTTTGCGGGTTATGCTGAATGAAACTATAAACATGTCCCAGCCATTCAAAAGCACTATCTGGGATGTCAAAAGAATCGAATTCAAACTCAATGCTTAAAATATGTTCTTTACTTAAGGGTTCTGCGTAGCTCGACGGATCAATAGTTGCCACCTTCCTGACGTCCAAACCAATATTGGTTGCATTTGCCTGGACTTCAAAATTTCGGGTTTCATTATGCTCGAACGGGTCTTCCAGAACCACTACCTCTTCTCCAAAGCTCCTGAACGAACCAGCCTCTAAAAAACTCCGGAATCCAGTATGGCATCGGATACATCTGCGATGGCGATCTTGATATGGTACATTTGGT
>JBPCUG010000649.1:0-2936 GCA_051011275.1 Cyclobacteriaceae bacterium
TAAAATCTTTTGAAAATTTAGTGATCCAACCCAGGCCTGCCTCCAGAGGAGAGGTGTTGTCGTCTATGTCATTGCCATAAAGACAAAACCCTTTTTCCAATCTCAGCGTATCCCTCGCTCCTAGTCCGATAGGCTTTATGCCAAGGCCAGCGCCGGATTCAAATATTTTTTCCCAAATGGAAACCGCATCTTCGTTTCTGATGTATAGCGCAAAGCCACCAGATCCGGTGTAGCCGGTGGCGGAAACAATTACATTGTCTGCATCGGCAAACTTACCCATCTCAAATGTATAGTACTTCAGCCCCGATAGATCGATCTCAGTGAGACCTTGTATGGCTTCGGCTGCGCTAGGCCCTTGTACAGCCAATAAACTCATCTGATCAGATCGGTTTTCCATTTCCACCTCAAAATGATTATGGTTTAGGATCCATTCCCAGTCCTTATCGATATTGGAGGCATTGACTACCAGCATAAAAGTGGTAGCATTGATTCTGTAAATCAATAGGTCATCCACTATACCGCCGGTCTCGTTTGGTAGGCAGGAATATTGAGCTTGGCCATCAACCAGCTTGCTTGCGTCGTTGCTACTAACATACTGGATGAGATCCACGGCCTTCGGACCAGTAAGCCAAAACTCGCCCATATGGGAAACATCAAATACCCCAACCGCTTCTCTTACTGTCATATGCTCTTCAATATCCGAAGTGTATCGAACTGGCATATTATATCCAGCAAACGGAACCATTTTGGCACCTAGTTGTATATGTTTATCGTTTAGAGCTACTTGCTTTAATTCCACATTATATAAACTCGGTTTCAAATTGCAAAGCTAGCATATTAATTTATATATCAATCTTCGTTGTCTGGGTACCTTTGTGGTCACCACTAAGGCACAAAGACACTAAGTTGACTCGAACAATTCCAGCTGCCGCGGCAATAATTGGAAAGACATTCTGTGATAAGGGGTAACGCCGTGATCCTTGATGGCCTCACGATGTACTTTAGTTGGATAACCCACATTGGTATGCCAGTGGTAATTAGGAAACTCCAAAGCCAACTGTTCCATGCGCTCATCTCTATGGGTTTTGGCCAAAACGGAAGCCGCAGCGATGGACAGATACTTACTGTCCCCTTTTACGATACACTGATGAGGTATATCATGGTATGCATTGAATCTGTTTCCGTCGATCAATAACTGCTCCGGCAGTTGGCCTAGTCCGTCTAGGGCCCGGTGCATGGCCAGAAAGGAAGCATTCAAAATGTTTATTTCATCAATTTCCTGATGCTGAGCCCAACCAACTGACCAATTAAGGGATTCTTTCTCGATTTCGATACGCAAAAGATCTCGCTGTTTTTTACTGAGCTGCTTAGAATCATTAAGTTCTCTGTGGTGGTAGTCGGGTGGAAGTATTACCGCTGCTGCGGTGACGGGACCAGCCAGACAGCCCCGTCCGGCCTCATCGCAGCCTGCCTCAATCTTGTTCTTAGAGAAGTACTTCTTAAGCACAGCCCAAGATATTTATTCCAGTATAAAGACACAAGTAGAAAGTAAAAAGACAAGAGGATAAAGTATCAAGAGGAACTATTCTTCATAGTAAGTATTGTATCGTCTATTGTCTTTGTCTGATCCCAATGACTAATCTCGAATAAAATATTACTTTTGGCCCTATGGAAAATCAGCACAACCCCTGGACCACCCTAAACACCAAACCCATTTATGATAATGCCTGGATAACTGTAACAGAAGATCAAGTGATCCAACCTAAAGGGAACCGCGGGATCTACGGGAAAGTGCATTTTAAGAATCGAGCTGTAGGCATACTACCAATAGACCACGATCAGAATATCTGGCTAGTGGGCCAGTACAGATATACACTAAATGCTTATAGCTGGGAAATACCGGAAGGAGGCGCACCGAACCATGAATCACTGTTGTCTTGTGCTCAGAGAGAATTGAGAGAAGAAACCGGCTTGATGGCCAATAGCTGGAAAATGATCAGCCAATTGCATACCTCCAATTCCGTAACCGACGAGATAGGATATATCTACTTGGCCGAAGATTTACTGGAAGGGGAACCAGACTTTGAAGATACAGAGCTGCTTGAAATCCGAAAATTACCCTTTGCCCAGGCCATTGATATGGTTATGAAGCAGGAAATCACCGATTCGTTGTCGATGGTAGGTATTTTGAAACTCGCCCGCATCAAAGGCTGGTAATTAATGATTTCTTCTAATTATATACAACATTTCAGGAAGAACCTTAGCTTAGCCTATCCGGTAATGCTGAGTCAGCTAGGTCAGGTGCTGGTTGGTGTTGCCGATAGCGTAATGGTGGGCCGGGTTGGAACTGAACCTTTAGCCGCGGCCACTCTGGCTAACTCTATATTCTTTGTGGTGTTGGTATTTGGCATAGGTGTTTCTTACGCGATTACACCACTGGTGGCTGCGGCTGATGGAGAAGGTAACCAGGAACGTTGTACCTCTGTGTTTCGTAACGCATTGCTCTTGAACACCACATTGGGGATTGTGTTATTTGTCACTGTAGCCTTGGCTAGTTTTATATTACCTTATCTTGATCAGCCAGCCGAGGTGGTTTCGTTGGCCATCCCTTATTTGAATATCATTACTTTATCCATCATCCCTTTTATGCTTTTCCAAACCTTCCGTCAGTTTGCGGAGGGGCTTTCTCAAACCAGGCAGGCAATGTTCATCACTATTGGTGCCAATGCAATTAATATTGGCCTTAATTATTTGCTGATCTTTGGTAAGTGGGGTTTTGAACCTTTAGGCCTTAATGGTGCCGGGTACGCCACCTTAGTCTCAAGAATTTTAATGGCCTTAGCCATGGGTTTGCTGATTTATCATAGTCCGACCTTTCGTGCCTATCGCTTAGGCTTCCAATTGCGAAATTTCTCAAATAAAATATTAAAGCGACT
>JBPCUG010000650.1:0-3730 GCA_051011275.1 Cyclobacteriaceae bacterium
CTTCTAACAATTCCGGAGAAAACACCATTAGCATCTAATGCGGGAGCGTGATCTAACATAAGGTTGTTGGATAAATGGCCGATGGTAACCATGTAAATCGGAGGATCAAGTTTCTTCAAGTTGTTGATTTGTTCGCCTAAAGCCTGTTCTTGTGGTGAATAGAAAACTGAATCACTGGATTGTTCAATACGCCTTAAAGATTGTGCTCCAAACTGTTGTGAGATATCACCCCTTATTTCTGCAATGGTTTTCTTTGGGTCAACCAATTCCTTGACTTCACTACGATCTGCTAGGTCTTTCCTCACAGCCTCCTTAAAGGAGCTGTCATATTTTTGTTTGAATAATATCTCACTGTTATTGAAGTCCTCATTTTGTAGCGCATGCGCACCTTCAACTACATTCACTACAAAAGTACTAGCAGTATCCTCCTCAAGATCCGAACCCTGTCGAAGAAATTTCCAATTTTGCCCAAAGTAGGTTCCAGACCCTTCCTGCTTTTTTAAGAGCTCGTAGGATTGATTGAACATCAACCAATGACTAAAGTCTTTTCTGGTCCCAACCTTTTTGAGCCAAGCTGCTTTTGCGTTGGTCTTTCCCAAAATATTGACAAATCTTAGACCGGGCGTCCTTGAAAGATCCTTTTCAAGTGGGGTTACACTATTAAAAATAAGTCGAACATTTCCTTGCTTTGCTAAAGGAAAAGACGCTTGGGAAAAGTCATAGAGCGTATTATTAGCTCTTTTTGGTTTTGGCTTTAAATGTAAACCCAGATATTGCTGGTATAAGATCCTTGCTTTTTTACTACCCTCCTCATTTGCTTCTATCGAATCAAGTTTCCTGGCTTTATGCCACTTACCAGTTTGAGGATCAAGCACTCGAAGGTGCTTAAAACGTCTTTCCCAAGCTAGGTGGTTGTTAGCGGTTAATTTTGTAAGCTCTATACCATCCCGCAATGCATCGCGTCTATTTTTCTTTATTTGTTTGAAAAACAAATAATTTCCATATTCATTATAACCTTTTAAGCCTAAATGATAATGCATATCGGCTGATTTAGGTCTTTTCGAAGCTTGACTTTTTACGGGGTTTTTGGTGGAATCTTTTAATTGAATTGTATAAAACTGAAGGTATCTAGACACAGGGATCCTCTTGCTACTATAAGGGCCGGTCATTGGGAGGATTACAAGTGTATCAGGTTGCTCAAGTTGATTTTCATTCTTACTCAAATCAAATTTGAAGTAGCCGATGGGATCTGTTTTAACTACTTCATTTAGGTATTGAACTTTGACATCCCGAATTGGCTTATCGGTATGATAATCCCATACCACCCCCTGAATGCAAAACTCTTTTGTGACACCAAAAATTTGCCAATGCTTGGTACAACCGGTAAAGACCATATTTACTATCAAAACATATAAAATAAGGCTGAAACCAGGCTTCATTTCACTTTATGATGGGTTTGATCCGTTAGAAACATCAACAATTCTATTATTACATTCAATTCCCATTTATGGGTATTTAGTTTAGTTCCAAAATGTCTGTAATTAAACTTTCAATCAATCGCTAAAAATCACCATTTTGAATTGCCTTGGCCTGAAAATGCAGACATAACTAGTACTTTTTAAGTAGTGGTGGCTACAAACCGCACACATTTGCCATTCGCCCCCTTCCTCCCGATAGCTATCGGGACCTAAAATGCTAAAAGCGTGCTTCGTTCCTACTAAGAAATGAATGTGATTACTTCTAATGAAAGTTAAACCCACCGCGCAACCTATCAATCCCACCCTCACCCCAAGCTATCTCAACCCACCTTCGCGAAATACTTCGGATGGGCAAGGCATAACGCAGCCATTATATAACAAAAGGCTCGTTATATAATTAGTTGTTATTTTAAATAGTCGCCGCTATTAATAGTTTCTGCCCACGAGCTTTTCGACTGCGGCTATCAGCCATTATATCTCATCATAATACACTATACTCTTCTATATTGCCGATTTTTTCCTAATTTGCTCAACAAAGCAATACAAAATTCATCACTGGTGCCTAGACAACTCACTGCCATCATGTTTACTGATATTGCGGGGTTCACTGCCCTGATGGGTAGGAATGAACACCGGGCCATGGAGACCCTGGAAAAAAACCGCAAGATCCAAAAGAAGCAGATTGAAGACTATCATGGCATTTGGCTTAAGGAAATGGGTGATGGCATCCTGGCTTGCTTTAGCAGCGCTCTCAACGCGGTATACTGTGGCAATACCATCATCAATCAAACCAAAGATGATCCCGACCATCAGATAAGAGTAGCTATCCATATTGGGGAAGTAGTGTTCGCCAATGGAGATGTGTTTGGCGATGGGGTCAATATTGCCTCTCGGATAGAAACCGCAGCTGAGGCCGGACAGATTTGTGTATCCGGGTCGGTGGCAGAAAACATAAAGAATATCGAGGGTATATCGGTTAAATTCATCGAGGAAAAAGAGTTTAAGAATGTAGAGGTTCCGGTGAAACTTCACAGTGTTGAGGTAGAAAAAGAGTTTCCAGTTTCAGAACCCAGACCTTCCCTGGCCGGGCTCAAGAAAAATCTGCAAATGCCTCCTCTCCCTCATGTGGCACCTCCCAAACAAAAGGTATACAGCGAAATCGAGTTGGCTATCGCCACCAGGATATTATATGGTTTCAGTTGGAAGCAAATGAAAAAGTATTTTTTGCCCCTGTTCTTAATAGTGGTGATCCTGGTTTTTGCTCAGATCCCAATCAGGGTTTTTGACGAAAATGAAAATGGGGCATTTGCACAAATATTCCAACTAGCCTATTGGTTCTTCATTTTTGCCCCCCTCGACTATGGATCTTCATTTGTGTTTTTAAGCGCAGCACGTGATTCAGAGCCGGATATCAAAGAAATGAGGGTCGGATTTTACTATTATTTAAATGTAATCACTGCGCGATTATTGGTAACAGCCATTGTAGCTCTGGGATTGTTTTTGGTAATAGTGCCTGGAATTATCTTTGCTTGCCGCCTTGCCCTAGTACCTTACCTTGTGGTAGATAAAGGTTTGGATGCCATTAAAGCAGTGGAAACCAGTTGGAAAATGACCAGGAGCCATGCCAGAACTATTTTCTGGATGGGAATTCTGATCCTGCCTATCACGCTTGCAGGTTTGATAGTGTTTGGTGTAGGAGTAATTGTATCCTGGATGTGGATAAAATCGGCCTTTGCCTCACTTTATGTTGCTATCGATCAAAATACGATTGAAGAACCAACTCCGGTAGCCGCTGCTGGTTGACATTCAATATCTAAATACGATTTATGTATAGATATTTAACAAATAACTGGAAAACTTTCTGGTCAATCATATGGAGTGGTTTTACAAACCGCACCCATTTGCCATTCCCTCTCCCCTCCCTCCTGCCCAACCCACCTTCGCTGAAGCTTCAGCCGGCACAGAATGCCAAAAGCGTGCTCTGTGTCTACAAAGAAAATGAAGTTATTGTTCTAATGGATGTTAAGGCCAACGCGCAAACTATGAATCCTACGCTCACCCCAAGCTATCTCAACCTACCTTCGCGAAATGCTTCGGATGGGCAGGGCATCACGCAGCCATTATATAACATTAATATTGTGTAATTAGACATTATATTAAATAGTCGCACATCTACCTCATATAGGTTCAAATATCAGCCTCAAGCTTATTTTGTTGTAATCTCGATGACCCCATTCCCTCCCATGGAGCCA
>JBPCUG010000651.1:0-3897 GCA_051011275.1 Cyclobacteriaceae bacterium
CTATCTAATTGGCTCCGCTGGATATTCAAGTTGTTCTCCAAAGCATAATCCACGCATTCTTGAAAGGTCCATTCCTTCTTGGGAGGCTGGTCCTGAGCAGTTGATGAGAATGCACACAGGCTGAACAAGCACAGGAGTAAAACAAGGTATTTTATTCGAATCATAGTCTTGGCTTAAAGGTCAATGTCAGGTATATAGATCACATCATGGATCCAATTTAGGCTCTTCAAATATTCAATGGTTATTTGTCGCAAGCCGGAGTCCATTTCAATCATATGCCATGCCTCCGCGTGCTTACCTCTTCTGGATACACTCATAGAGGCGATATTGCAGTCGTCTTGAGATAGCACGTTGGCAATATGCGCAATGCTACCAGGTGCATCATCCGCCTTGATGATCAGACTGTGAAGACGCGCACTGAAGTGCGCATTGAAACCATTGATCTCGGCGATATTGATCACTCCTCCACCCAAGCTCTCCCCTACTACTTCCACCTCGTGATCACCAGCTTTCAAATTTAGCTTAATAGTATTTGGATGGAAAGTAGATGCATTACCCACCGGTTTGAAACTGTATTTTAATCCCGCTTCTTTTGCATGGTCAAAGGCAGTTTTAATTCTTTTATCGTCAGTTTTAAAATCCAGTAGCCCGGCCACAATAGCCCGGTCACTACCGTGCCCCTCATAGGTTCGAGCGAAAGAATTGTAAAAGGTTATCAAGGCTTCTTCCGGCCGAGCTCTCAATATTCTAATTGCTACTCTGGCAATACGCACCACTCCAGCAGTATGTGAACTGGAGGGGCCAATCATTACCGGGCCAATCATATCAAAAACACTGCTTTTTGAAGCCATTTGATCATTTTGCTGTAATGTAAAGATTAACCAATATTACGCCACATGGAAAAGATACTATATAAGTGGTGAAATAAGGTGATAATATGTTAATGCGGTAATTTGGTAATGTGTTAATGTGCTAATTTGTTAGTTTCAGGGGATATTTTTGCAGCATCGTGGATATTGGAGTATTGGAATACTGGAGTGTTGGAATGATGGAATAGTGTTATTCAATCATTCTATCATTCAGTCATTCTATTATTGGATTAATGTGAAACAAATACCAATGAGACTATCCTCCATTCATCTTGATGCTTCAAAAGAGTAAATGCGTCCGTACCGGTCCAGTGCATAAGGCTATCCGGTTGCCCAAATGTGGCTTCGTAGTCAGCCCATACTTGGGCCAAACCAGGTCCCATTTTTACTTCAGCATCAGTCATTTTTTCTTCAAATACAGGTTGGCTGTCCGGACCTTGTGGGGTTTGTTCAATAAATTCGTCGATAGAAGTCACCATCACTTGTTCGCCACTGGCTCCTGCAGGTTGCCAAATAGTTGTCAGTGTCGCATTGTCCCAAAAAAAGGAGCGAAAAACGGGCCAGTCCCGGTCACTAAAAACCTGATAGTAGGCTTCTATCTTTTGTAATACTTCTTCCTCCTGATTCGTTGAGGATTCAACCGGAATCACATAATCGGAGGAAACCTCAGAGCTTGATGGTTTGCAGGCCACCAGCCAAATTAGCAAGATACCAAAGCTAGTGATTTTCATAGTCTTTGTTCGGAGTTAGGAGGTCAGAAGCTATGGACTATCGACCGTAGACGGTGGAATTTTATCCTCAAAATCCGATTGATTCACCCACCCTGCCTCAAGGGCCTCCCCAGCAAAATATCTATTGTAAAAATCATGCGTTTTGACATCTGCATAAACGTACTGATCAAAAATATGACCATTCCCCAATATCCTGGGATCAGCTTGCTTGGTAAGTTCAGCTATCATCAGATTTTTTAATTCTTCCTTAACAGATTGATGGTCTTCCTCATCAGCCAGATTCACCAGGCATTCACGGTCTTTTGAGATTTGAAACAATTCCTCTGGAGAGCGCTTGCCGAAAGCTAGTGACCAATAATGTTTGGTACCGTTCTGGTGATGAGCTTTGAGGCATTCTGTTTTGGTTGGGCTACCATCGCAATTTAAATAACCGGTTTCAGGGTTTCCTGATGGCCAGCGATCAGTCTCAAAATTCTGAACGTACAGGTAACCATCTTTTACAATACCTCTAATCGGATATCCTTGATCATCAGGTCGACCAACATCATGGCGTTCTTTACCGATAAGCACAAAATCTCGAGCTTTGCTTTGCTCATCGTTCAAAAGATCACTAAAGCTAGCTCCTTGAATTGGTTGCATGTTGGTTTCTTCGGGGTCGATCCCAATCAGATCCATTAAGGTAGGTGCAAAGTCTATAAAACTGATCAGATCTGCTACTTCTCTTCCCGGTTGCTTAATACCATCCGGCCACATGATGGCTAGGGGCAAGTGGTTGGAGTATTCATAGGCCTGACCTTTGACCCGGGGGAAAGGCATGCCGTTGTCAGCGGTAACAATAACAATAGTATTTTCCAATTCACCTTTTTCCCTCAAAAGGTCAAGCATCATTTGCAAATGACTATCGAAATATTCTATCTCATAGGCATAGTCAAGCAGATCGTTTCGCACCGTGTCATTGTCAGGCCAAAAACCTGGCACCCGATCCAAGTCATCAGTCGACTTCCCGCCCAATTCCTCTCCACTGCCGTACTGATATACACGATGTGGTTCAATCGAACCATACCAAAAATGAAACGGTTGATCATCCGGCTTATCCTCCAGAAAAGCAGCAAAGTTACCTGCATAGTCTATGGGACTGATTCCGTTGGTAGGTGGGGTCAAAGTCCTTTCGTTGTAGGCTTTTCCCGTCAGCTCCCGTGGCTCGCCCCTAAATATACCGGGCAACCAGCCTTTTCTAGTGTACCCAACATGATAGTCATTTTCACCCAGTACCTCGATGTAACTTTTGAACTTCTCCGGCCAATAACCCCAATGATTGGCACCTTCCTCCAGCTGCCAGGAATTGCGCCCAGTCAAAATACAGGCCCGGGAAGGTGCGCATTTGGCATTGGGCGTATAAGCGTTGGTAAATAGTATCCCATTTGCAGCCACATGATCAAAGGCTGGTGTCTTTACCCAGGTGCAACCATACGCCCCCATGTGTGGGAAAGAGGCGTCATCTGCAATGGCGATCAGGATATTGGGGCGAGGTGGTGGCTGGCTATTTTCAGTGGGTGAGCATCCCACTTGTAGCAGCACAAATAAGCATAAAATATATGCAGGTCGAGACATAAGACTTACTATACTGCTACAACAGCCTTAATATGTGGATGTGGATCGTAGTTTTCAAGAGTGAAATCTTCATAGGTAAATTGAAAGATATCTTTGATCTCCGGATTGAGTCTCATCTGAGGTAAGGGTCTAAATTCGCGAGACAATTGCAGATGCGCTTGCTCTATATGATTGCTATAAAGATGTGCATCGCCAAAGGTATGAACAAACTCCCCCGGCTCCAGGTCGCAAACTTGTGCCATCATTAAGACCAACAAAGCATAGGAGGCAATATTAAAAGGAACCCCTAAAAAGACATCGGCGCTTCTTTGATACAATTGACAGGAAAGCTTGCCCTCAGCAACATAAAACTGAAAAAGCGCATGACAAGGTGGTAAGGCCATCTCCGGCACATCGGTCGGATTCCAGGCGCTAACCATCAGCCGGCGCGAATCGGGATTATTTTTTATCTGATCTATAACCTTACGGATCTGGTCCACCTCTCCCCCATTTTTGCCTGGCCAGTGGCGCCATTGATGTCCGTAAACCGGGCCCAAGTCACCGTTTTCATCGGCCCAGTCGTCCCAGATAGAAACCTTGTTTTCTTTGAGATAGTTTATGTTAGTATCACCTTTTAAAAACCACAGTAGTTCGTGAATGATCGATCTCAGATGTAGTTTTTTGGTAGTCACCAACGGAAAACCCTC
>JBPCUG010000652.1:0-2802 GCA_051011275.1 Cyclobacteriaceae bacterium
TCCTGCTACCCCAACTGCTGAACCGAAGGTTAGGATACAAAGCACAACCAAAGTCAGAATGGCTGAGCCAAAACCGATCAAAACATTCCGCTGCGGATTAATGGTCTCTTCCGCCACGTTGGCCACACCTTCGATAGCTAGAAAAAACCAGATAGCAAAAGGTATAGCAGCAAATGCTCCCTCAAATCCGTGGGGCCAGGCGTTCAGTTTTAAGTTGGCCAACTCAAAGTGAGGCAAGGTAGTACCGGCGAATAGGATCAACCCAATAACAGCAATTATTGTAATAAACAATTCAAATGATGCAGCAGCTTGAACACCGTAAATATTTAGAGCTGTAAATATCAAATAGGCACATATTGCAATACCCAATACTGGTAAGCCAGGGAAGAATAGGTTAAAATAAGCCCCAATAGCAAAAGCAATGGCAGGTGGAGCAAAGATAAATTCAATATTTTGAGCCATTCCTCCCAAAAATCCCCATCTCTTACCCAAAGCCCGGTGCGCATAATCAAAAGCACCTCCGGCTTTAGGAATGGCACAAGCCAACTCAGTATAGCCAAAGGTAAAGGTTACATACATGATAATGATGAAGCCTGTAGCCAGAGCAAGTCCCAGGGTCCCGCCTTTCGCCAGCCCCAGGTTCCAGCCGAAGTACATACCCGATATGACATAGCCCACTCCAAGTCCCCATAACATTAGCGGGCCAAGGGTTCTTTTCAATTGATCCTTTTTGGGAGAAGTCTCGCTCATATTGTCCCCGAATAAAATAAGAATTAATCAACAGACACACTTCCAGCCTAAGCCAACAAAAATTGCTCGAACTATCGGAAATGAAGATAGGAAAATAAAATTAAAACCCTGCCGAGGCAATTAAATCAATGGAAATGCAGGTATGTGGGATGGCAATTAAAAAAACCGCCCCAGGCTAACAGGTATGAAACGCCTGGGACGGAACATTGCAGGTAATAGCTGGTATGAAAGGTGTTAGAAATACGTGCTTACTGAACAACCTGCAAAGTCTTAGGTAACGCTACTTTGGTTTATCTACTTAATTTGCCGGTTCGAGCGGCTTGTCCTTTAAAATAATCTATGGTAACCAGAGCTGAAAAGGTGGTCATCACCACCAGCCCAAATAGAATAAGAGCTGCTGCTATTGTCTCATTTACCGGGGTGCTGGCAGCAAATTTTTCTAACCCTATTCCAGTAACCTGAACTGCTAAAAAAAGAGAAACTATAGTTGCTACTACTGCGATTATTCTATTACTTATTTTTTCCATGGTTCTATAATTAGATGCAAAAATTCTTGTTTAGTTTTAAGCTTTAACGCCGAAGTTGCCCGCAGGTCTAAAAAAAATATGTAAATGGGGTCTCACCCCAAGAGATAAGACTCATGAAAATGTAAATATTTAATAACCAGTAGGTTATAAAATTGGAGTTTTATAACAAAAATGTATCTTCTTTCATGCAACGACCAATATAATTGTGGAATAAGAACTAAATTAGCAACCAACTCAATCAACTATGGTAACCCTCCTCGCAATTGGCGGGATACAATCTCTGTTTTTTTCATTCTTATTGATAAATAAGAAAAATCGAATGCTGCCTGATTTGATTCTGGCGGCTTTGCTGTTTATTCTATTTCTCCAGATCTCTTCCAATTACATGGAGTATACGGGCGGTTATGAAAAGTATCCGCATCTGGTTGGCGCCACCTCGTCACTAGTATTCCTGTACGGACCGTTGATCTATTTTTACGTTCACTTTTACATTTCCAGAAATGTCCAAGCCAAACCCATCTATCTATTGCATTTGGTCCCATTCGTCCTATACAATTTGTTGTTGATCCCGTTTTACATTACAAGCGGACCGGATAAGCTTGCTTATCATCAAAATGTAATAAGCGACGCCCCGAACTTTTGGCTATCGGTGACTCTTATTTTGAAATCAATAACCCTGCCCATTTATCTTATTTGGGCTTTGTACCTGCTTAAAGACCATGTAAAGAACATCAACCAATATTTTGCCCATACTGAGAAAATAGATTTAGGATGGTTGAGATACCTCATTTGGAGCATGGCAGTGGTCGGATTAGTGGTCATGGTATTGTCGTTTGTAAAAATAACTTCCGGGGCCCATTTTGAAACAGAAAAGTACATCTTTGGCATAGCAACTTTTTGGATCTTTGGCCTAGGTTATTATGGCCTTAAACAGACCCCGATATTTATAGGAGCCGCAGAAACGCAGGATGTGGCTAATACCCAAATACAAAATAAAGGTCAGGCATATCAAAAGAACAGGGTCAAATCTTCAGATGCCGATATTTATCAAAAGGCGTTGCTGGCCCATATGGAAAAGGAGAAGCCCTACTTTAAGACTAAGCTTACTCTGAATCAATTGGCACAAGATACAGATATACCCAGCCATCATCTCTCCCAAGTATTAAACGAAAGATTAGGACAGAACTTCTTTGATTTTGTTAATGCCTATAGGATTAAGGAGTTCAAGCAACAAATCAAGGATCCGGCCAATCAAAACTTCTCCATTCTAGGTGTGGCTATGAATTGTGGGTTTAACTCCAAGGCCTCTTTTAATAGGATCTTCAAAAAGCATACTGGTGTAACCCCCTCACAATACATGGAGGGTATCGAACAATAATTCAGTATGATCGTTCAATTCAATTTGTAACCCAAAGCCTTTCGATTTCCGTTAGAGAGCATAGATTTAGAACCCTTCTCTACAAACCACCAGCTATCATGAATATTCCCTATTCCGAAAATCTTTATACCAGACTAACTAAAGTAT
>JBPCUG010000653.1:0-4882 GCA_051011275.1 Cyclobacteriaceae bacterium
TACCAGTAATTTCCGAGCTGGAGTTTGCCTCAAGGTACACCACAGGTAAGTTGATAGCGATTACCGGGACCAATGGTAAAACTACCACTACTTTGCTTACCCATCATTTGTTGCAGGCTGCCGGGTATAAAGTTTCTTTAGCCGGCAATGTAGGTATTAGTTTGGCTCGCCAAGTGATTGGAGACCTCTATGATTATTATGTAGTCGAGGTAAGCAGTTTTCAGCTAGATGGTATGTTCAATTTCAAAGCCGACATAGCTATCCTTCTAAACATCACGCCCGACCATCTGAACCGTTACGAAAACAACATCAAAAATTATGTGGCCTCAAAATTCAGGATCACTCAAAATATGACTCCGGACGACTGCTTCATTTACTTTAGCGACGATCAGTTGATCAATAGCGAAATGGCAAGACAACAACTTGAAGCGGCAAAGTTTGCCATATCATTAACTGAGAAAGTTGATCAAGGAGCATTTCTTGATAAAGACCGTTTAGAGTTTGACCTTAAGCTGCCAATGAATAACTCTTTTGATATTCCGGTTTCGGAGCTTTCAATTAAGGGGAAACACAACATGGTAAATAGTATGGCAGCGGTTTTGGCGGCTACTTTGAGCGAGGTTCGGCTTGAGAATATTATCGAGGGATTGAACTCATTCAAAAATGCTCCCAATCGTCTTGAATTTGTAGATGATATTGAAGGAGTAATCTTTATCAATGATAGCAAAGCAACCAATGTAGATGCGGTTTATTTCGCCTTGGAAAGTTTCGATCAACCGGTGGTTTGGATTGCCGGTGGAGTAGATAAAGGAAACGACTACACACTTATTGAGGCCATGGTGGCGCAGAAAGTAAAGGCTCTAATCTGTCTGGGGAAAGACAATCGACCGTTATTGGAGGCATTTCAAGACAACGTACCGGAAATTATCGATACCGATAATTTGACCGCAGCAGTTGAAGCAGCATTTGCCCAATCACAAGCCGGGGATGCCGTACTACTTTCTCCTGCCTGTGCGAGTTTTGATCTCTTCAAAAACTATGAAGATAGAGGAGTCAAATTTAAGGAGGCGGTTTTAAGCCTTAAAAAAAAATTGAAAACATTAACGGTTGAATCGACATGATCAAGAATTGGACCGATAGACATTTAAGTGGAGACCCAGTAATTTGGGCAGTGGTTATCCTTCTTTCCATACTAAGCGTATTGGTTGTATATAGTGCCACCGGAACGTTGGCTTATAGAATGATGGATGGTAATACTGAGCACTATCTATTCAAACATATGGGCTTGGTTTTCCTAAGTTTAGCTGCCATGTGGGTGGCGCATAAAGTAGATTACCGCTATTACTCCAAAATATCTCGGTTGGCGCTTTGGTTGTCCGTACCATTGCTGATCCTTACCTGGCAATATGGAATTGATGTACATGAGTCGACACGATGGCTTACCATACCAATTATCAATCAGTCTTTTCAGCCCTCTGATTTTGCTAAGCTGGCTTTAATTGCGAACCTGGCAAGCATGCTATCAAAGCGACAGCAAAGCATAGATAACTTTAAGGAGTCGCTCATACCCATCTTGCTCTGGTGCGGGGTGATATGCGGTTTAATAGCGATGACCGACTTTTCATCTGGATTACTCTTATTCCTTACCTGCATGTTGATCATGTTTATTGGTAGGGTACCTATAAAATATTTGCTTATGCTCACGATAGTGGGTGCATTGGCAGGAAGCGTAGCCTTTCAGTTTGGCCAAAGGGGCGATACTGTGATATCGCGTGTGGATAATTTTTTGAATGCTAAGGAGATACCATTCCAAGCAAAACAATCCTACATAGCCATAGCGACGGGTGGTATTACTGGCAAAGGGCCGGGTCAAAGTGATCAGCGAAACTTCCTGCCGCATCCATACTCCGATTTTATTTATGCCATTATAGTAGAAGAATATGGCTTGATCGGTGGTATGGGTGTGATCATCCTCTATTTAGTGCTACTCTATCGTGGTATGCGTACGGTAATGAAAAGCGACCGGGCTTTCGGAGGGCTTCTCTCTGCAGGGTTGACCTTTGCCCTGGTATTACAGGCTTTTGTAAACATGGGTGTGGCAGTTGGCATAGGACCAATTACGGGATTGCCTTTACCGTTTGTCAGCATGGGTGGTACCTCACTTTTATTTAACGGCATTGCTTTAGGAATTATTCTCAGTGTAAGCAAAGAAAAAGAAGATAAAGAGATCAATAGAAAAATAAACCTGGATCCAGATTTTTCCAGAGCGGCATAAATGACCACAATAAAAAGAAATGAACCTTTAAAGATTATCATCAGTGGTGGTGGCACCGGAGGTCATATTTATCCAGCCATTGCCATTGCCAATGCACTCAAAACTTTGGCCGATCCAGTTGATATTCTATTTGTAGGAGCTAAGGACCGTATGGAGATGCAAAAAGTTCCTGAGGCAGGGTACCCCATTATAGGGCTTTGGATCAGTGGGATCCAACGCAAGTTGAGTTTAAGCAATCTGCTCTTTCCAATTAAACTACTGGCGAGTCTTTTCCGATCTAAAAAGATATTGAAACGCTTCAAGCCAAATGCTGTGGTAGGGGTAGGTGGCTATGCTAGCGGGCCTCTTTTGTATGCCGCTACCCAAAAAAAGGTCCCTGCTTTAATACAGGAGCAAAACTCATATGCAGGTTTGGCCAACAAGTGGTTATCAAAAAAGGTCCAAAAAATATGTGTAGCCTATGATAATATGGAGGCGTTCTTCCCAAGCCAAAAATTGGTTTATACTGGGAATCCAGTTCGTCTGGATATATTGTCAGCAAACAGCAAAAGACCGAAGGCGATCGACTTTTTCGGATTGTCTCCTGAACGCAAAACTATATTGATCATCGGCGGAAGCCTAGGTGCTCGAACCATTAACCACAGCATCGAAAAGGATCTAGCTAAAATTATAAACGCAGGTGTACAATTGATATGGCAAACCGGCCGGTTTTACTTTCGGGAGGTAGAGCAAAAGCTGGCCGGTATCCATACTTCTCAAGTGCATTTATTTGAATTTTTAAGGGAGATGGATCTGGCTTACGCAGCTGCTGATCTGGTAATATCAAGAGCCGGTGCCTTGTCCATTGCAGAGTTGTGTTTGGTAGGAAAACCGGTAGTGTTCGTGCCTTCCCCAAATGTTGCCGAAGATCACCAAACAAAAAATGCAATGGCTTTGGTTTCGAAGAATGCTGCCATTATGGTGAAAGATCATAAGGCTAAGGAGCAGTTAGTGGACCACGCTTTGGAATTATTACAAGATGATGCCAAACAAGAGGAGCTTAGAATAAATATTAGTCGGCTAGGCAAGCCTGATGCTGCTATTACTATTGCAAAAGAAATTTTAAAACTAGCAAGTTGAGATTAGAGGACTACCATATGATCTATTTTCTCGGTATCGGAGGTATTGGTATGTCTGCTTTAGCCAGGTGGTTCAAGAGAGAAGGATTTGCTATCACCGGTTATGACAAAACAGTTACTCCCTTGACCAATGAATTAGAGAATGAGGGGATGAGAATTTCTTATAAAGATGATCGCACTTTGTTGCCTGCTGCTCTAAGTAAGGAAGCTACTCTGGTCGTTTATACACCTGCCGTGCCAAGTGATACAGATCTATTCCGATACTTTAAAGAAAATGACTTTGCTCTCTTCAAGCGTTCTGAAATACTTGGGCAGATCACCAAGGACATGTATACAGTGGCGGTAGCTGGCACTCATGGCAAAACCACTACTTCTTCTATGATAGGCCATATGCTATTATCAGCGGGCCGTTCCTGCAGTGCTTTCATTGGAGGCATTGCACAAAATTATGGAACCAACCTATTGGTACAGAAAGCGGAAGGCGAAAGGGCTGTGGCGGTAGTAGAGGCAGATGAATATGACCGTTCATTCCTAAGGTTGTATCCCAACCTGGCCATTGTAACAGCTATCGATTCAGATCACCTGGACATTTATGGAAATGAGGAAAGTTTGAAGCAATCCTTCAGAATGTTTATTGAAAGAATCGCTGCGGATGGAACGCTATTCATAAATAGCAACCTGGCCCCTGAATATATACAGTCGTTGCCAGATCATTTGAAGATAGAACAGTATGGTTTGCAAAAGGGAAGTATCCGTGCTGAAAATATCCGGATTGAAAGATCCACTTTCGTTTTTGATGCAGTTTTACCAAATCAGGTTATGAAAGATTTTAATTTACAAACACCTGGCTTTCACAATGTTGAAAATGCCATGTCGGCGATTGCGGTAGCTTGGTCATTGGGTTTGAGTGAGAAGGAGATCAGGACCGCCATCTCCTCATATGGAGGTGTGAAACGAAGGTTTGAGTATGTGATTAAGACTGATGAGCTGGTCTTTATTGATGACTATGCCCATCACCCAGTTGAAATAAAAGCTTTGATGGATTCGGTAAAAATGCTGTACCCAGACAAACGGATTACCGCTATTTTCCAGCCACACTTATATTCCCGTACTAGAGACTTGGCTGATGATTTTGCTAAAAGTTTTGATCAAGCTGATCAAGTACTACTAATGAGCATCTATCCAGCCAGAGAACAGCCGATAGAGGGTGTGAGTTCAAGACTGATCTATGATGCGCTAGTCACCAACGAGAAACAGTTATCTGATGGAGAAGATTTGCTTAATTATTTGAGGAAAGATCGTCCAGAGATTTTACTCACAATAGGAGCTGGAGATATTGATCAAATGGTGTTGCCAATAAAAGAGCTTTTGACACGAGAAGTAGCATGAATGTAGGAGGAAACTTATTAAGCATACTAAAAATGACCGGTATTGCGGTGGCAATTTTCGGAGCCATTGGTTTTGCTGAAAAAAAGTATGATGGAAAAAC
>JBPCUG010000654.1:0-4137 GCA_051011275.1 Cyclobacteriaceae bacterium
GCTTAGGTGATGTGGTTAGTGCCTTAACAGAAGTTGGATTAGAATTGGAGTTTTTACATGAATTTCCTTTTAGTTCGTATGACTGCTTTCCCAACTTGGAGCGGGGACAAAAGGGGTATTATTGGGAGAAGGAACGTCGAGGAAAGGTACCGCTGATGTTTTCTATCAGAGCAAAAAAAACATCCGAAGTTTCTAAAACTTCGGATGTCTAGTTACCTTATGGATAGTGGTCTATCGAATATGGACCGTCGACTTGCTAACCTATCTTAGCAATCAGATCAGCGGCTCTATTGGAATAGCCAGCTTCATTGTCATACCAACCTACTACTTTCACTAAAGTACCTTGAGCTGAGGTTAAACCAGAATCCAAAATACATGAGTGTGGGTTGCCAACAATATCAATTGATACAATTGGGTCGGTGGTATATTCCAGAATGCCCTTAAGCGGCCCTTCGGCTGCTGCTTTCATTGCTGCATTGATCTCTTCAGCAGTTACTTCTTTTTCCAGCACAGCTACAAGATCAGTCACCGAACCATCGGGAATAGGTACTCGCATAGCAATACCATCTAGCTTACCTTGCAAATGCGGAAGTACCAATCCCACAGCTTTAGCTGCACCTGTGGAGGTCGGCACTATGGAATAAGCCGCTGCTCTAGCACGACGTAGATCGCTATGAGGGGCATCCTGAAGCCTTTGATCAGCTGTGTAAGCGTGAGTGGTGGTGATGTATCCTTTTACAAGTCCAAAGCTGTCGTCTAGGATCTTGGCCATGGGAGCCAAGCAATTGGTGGTGCAGGAGGCATTGGATACAATGGTATCATCCGGCGAAAGTACTTCATTATTTACACCTAAAACTACTGTCTTGATGCCACCTTTAGCTGGGGCAGATATAACAACCTTCTTAGCTCCTGCGGTCAGGTGTTTTCCTGCTCCATCAGGGTCTCTAAAAATACCGGTAGATTCTAATACCACATCCACTCCCAAGTCGCCCCATGGTAAACTTGCGGGATCTCTTTCGGCAAATACCTTGATCTTATCACCGTTTACAGTGAATCCTTCATCATCAGCCTCAATAGTACCATTGAATCGCCCGTGGACAGAATCGTATTTGAGCAGATGGGCCAACGTTAGGTTGTCAGTTAGGTCATTTATACCTACTATATCGATGTTGTCTTTTCCCAATAGCGCCTTGAATGTTAGGCGACCTATACGGCCAAAACCATTGATTGCGACTTTTATTTTAGACATCTTTTTACTCTTTTAAAAGGTTGAAAATCAGTGATTGGCAAATGTACTATACCAGGGAGCGAAATTCAATGAAATAATGAAGAATTAAAAAGGCTATAAATCGCCTCTTTGAGCAAAATACCAGGCCTTGTGCAGCCCAAAACCAAAACTCAAAATTTAAGGAGTAAATCCAGTTAAGTTATCTCCCTTTTGGATTTAGAAGAGACATAAAGTGGATATCAAACCCAATCTTGCCATAAAACCCATTGCTGCTGCTACCAAAGCTAGTTCCATTAGATTTAAAGGATCCAACGGAAAGGTAACTTGGACTTATGAATCCGCTTACTGGAACATTGCCCACTTTAAAACGATAGCCAGCCAACCCTCCTAAGGTATAGCCGGAAGCACTGGGGTTATTGGAAGAACTATTGTTGTCAAATACGTTTACCACACGAATGTAGGCAGCTTCACCACCAACCCAGAGGCCATCTTCAGAAGCTGGATCGATACTATGTCGAAATTGCCCACCGAACTGAAAGTTATTGTTGTGCCCACCGGTAAAACCAATTCTAGAGTAACCAAGTATGGCGTGAGCCGAGTTACTGCTTTCACCGATTTGCCAGCCGGGTGTAAGGTTGGCTCCATAACCCCAGTTTAGAGGACTGCGGCTTTCCACAGTAGCAGCACAGCTATATAATAAGGGAAGCAGTAGCACTACTAAAATAGGGACTTGTCGGTTGAGTAATTTTTGGATGTGATTCTTCATATCTGGATGGTTTTACTTTTAAGGTAGGCAAAAATTGCAAGTAGTCCAAATGCCTAAGGGCCAGTCTGCTATCCCGAATTTTCTAGCCTGGAACCTCTCAATTATCTAGACATTGTTGCAATTAATGAGAATGGGTTTTGATTGTTAAAAGGATCTAACTAGTTCACAAGGCAGGGAGTCCAGCAACTTTCTAGTACTGCGCACCCTTCAGATAACAAAATTTAGAACTTCTTGTGGGGATGATTTTTGTCATTGTGCTTCCAGCAAAAGTTCAGTAACTCATATTTTCGATTCCCGTTTTATTTCTCACCAAAAATGGAGGTTCTCATGTCTGAAGTCTACTCACAATTGTCTAGTTCGAAAAAGAATCTGTTTTTCTTGATTTTCGCTCTAATCGCGCTCCTGCTATTGCAGTGTACTGACCCAATGGAGGAGGAATTGTTTTCTGCTGTGGAAAAAAGTGAAGCACCCCAAATGATCGATCACCGGAAAACCGGTGTTTTGCCCAGTGGTGCATTGTTTGAAATAGCAGTACCTCCCCAGAACTGGAACGGTGAATTGGTAGTATGGGCCCATGGTTACGTCAATTTCAATGAGCCCTTAGCGCTACCCGATGATGCCGTAGATGGCGTTCCCATTTCTATTATCGTAAACCAATTAGGTTACGCCTACGCCAGTACTAGCTATCGTGACAACGGGTTGATCGTACAAGATGCAATCTTGGACCTGGAGGAATTAGTAGACCAATTTAAAGCCGACTTTGAAGAACCTAATCATACTTACTTAGTTGGGGGATCGGAGGGAGGAATTATTACGGCATTGGCCATCGAGCAAGATAAAGGTATATTCGACGGTGGATTTTCTTTGTGTGGACCGGTAGGAAATTTTAGAAAGCAAGTCAATTACTTCGGGGATTTTAATGTAGTATTTAATTATTTCTTTCCTGGTATTATGCCTATCACCCCGGCTGGCCTAGATGACGAAGTCCAACTTAATGATCTTATTGCACGATGGGGCACCGACGATAATCCTGGGCCTCTTCAAGCTCAGGTAATAGCAGCTTTAGTCGCCAACCCTAATGCGACCAGACAATTGCTCAATGTCACGAGAGCGTCCATCGATAATGATGACCAGAATACCATCGGTGCTACGGTTTTGGGTCTTTTGAGATATAGTGTTTACGCCACCAACGATGCTATTTCCAAACTCAATGGGATGCCTTATGATAATAAGAGAAAATGGTATCGAGGTTCAGACAATGATTATTTGCTCAATCGGAAAATTCAGAGATTTCGTGCTGATAGAAGGGCGCTGATTGAGATGAGAAGAAACTATGAAACATCTGGAAAATTGAATGACCCCTTAGTCACTATGCATACTACAGGAGATCCTATTCAACCTTATTGGCACGAAATTATCTACCGTTTTAAGACTATACGAAATGGCTCCTTTTTTCAGCATGTGAATATACCCATTTTCAATCGCTATGGGCATTGCAATTTTACTCAGAACGAGGTTTTGACCGGATTTGCTGTGATGATCCTAAAAGTAACTTTAGAGGACTTACTGGTACCAGCCAGTATGTTTCCCGATACAAAATCTCAGGAAGAGTTTATCAATCAATCACGAGAACACGGGGCTACGCCTATAGTTGTTCAGGACGCTGTGTTACAAGCCAGTTGATTGCCATAGGCGAGATTACTAATTACTTCCTAAAGCAAACCCAGGTGCATTTCGCACTTGGGTTCCCCTCAATCAGGAGATGGTAGATTGAAAGCATTGTTTATTTCTGAATATAAAATCATGACTGATCATGATTTTCGTCATTGCATATTTAGCTAAACATTTGTAAATCAGTTAGAAAGGGAATGTAAATCACAATGCTCGCCAATGAGGTATTCTACACATATTCCCCGTGTTGTTCGAGTGGCAACATACCTGGTTTTGTGCATTGGATGGGTTTGCCTTTGCCCGGTCCTGGCTTACTCTCAGCAATTACCCTCATTTGCTGATACCCCGGAGCCACTGTCTAACGAGGGGTGGCAAAGCTTATTAGATCTTGGCTTTGTACTGGAGGCAACGCTGGTACTCTTGCTTGCTACGGTACTGGCAGCAGTTATTGCCTTTCATCCCAAAAGTCATC
>JBPCUG010000655.1:0-13717 GCA_051011275.1 Cyclobacteriaceae bacterium
CCTCCTGTAGTGTTTGTGTTGAACTCATCAAGCAATACTGGCTGAGTGGGGTCACTGATATTGTAGACTCTTAGTCCGGCACCATAATAGGAGACAAAAGCATTATCACCTTCAATGATCAAGTTATGTGCCCTGGATAGCGCATCGGCAATCTCCCCGACTTGTACGGGATTAGAAAGATCGTTGATATCCCAGATAGTAATATCCGGGTTTGGATCGGCAGCCAGTTCGTCGCATATGAAGAGATAGCGGTTGTCGTCGGTTACCCATCCACTGTGATGAAAAGTGCCAATATTGCGCACCTCACCAAGAAGCACCGGGTTCTTAGGGTCATTAACGTCATAAATATAGGTAGCATCAAACCCATGAAAGTCGTACAATCTGCCTCTTACTACTGCCGCATCATGAGCTTGAGTAGTTTTGTCATCATCCCAAACCAGCAAAGGCTGTGTTGGATCTTGGTTCAAATCAAAAATGCTCAAACCGGGATGATCTCCATCGGTTAAATACATAAACCCCTTATCATCGATGAAGGTATTATGTGTCTCTGGAAAATCCCCGACCACTTGCGGATTAGCCGGGTCGGCAATATCTAAAATCTTGCTTGAATTGATGGTGCCAGAACTAAATGCACCATTCGCTGCATAAACATAATGCTCATAAACTTTCACATCGAACCCGATCACGGTGGTGATGCTGCTTACCTGCGTAGGATTCCCAGGATCGCTGAGGTCGAATATGGTGACGTTCCCACCTTGGAAGTCAGTGAAATCTCCAGTAACTGCATATTCCGTATTTGTATTAGCATCAATATAGCCCCATACATCTGTGGCTAAGGTACCAGGAATGGCTGCATTACCCAGAAGTTGTAACCCGGCAGCCGGTGGATCGTCGTCAGAAGAACAAGCGACAAATAAGGTTGCCACCAGAAAAAAGGAGATCTTGAACCTTTGAATCATGATACTGTAACTCGCAAATCAACTTAAAGATTCCTCAACTTGCAAATAGATCATCTACCATTCTTCCATCAGGCCTTCCACTTCATCCAGTTTGTCCCGGCTAAAAGGGCCTTGAGTGGTATAGATGATCTTTCCGTCTTTATCTAAAACGAAGAAATAAGGCTGATCCTTTTTGCCAAACTTAAGCGTTTCTTTATATTTCTTTAATTCACCCTTGTAAAAGACAATGTGTGGCTCCAACTCAGGGTCACTTCCTTTGAGCATCTTTTTCTTGGCTACTCCGGCAGCAGCTTTGTTCAAACCGGTAAACATGGGTATGAAGTATATATTCACATCGTAACCTTCATCAAATAAACCTTTTTCAGATTTATGAATGAAAGTCTGATAGACTGGATTGAACCAGGTGATCAAATCATCCTCTGATTTCTTCGAATAAGCCATGCCAATCAGGGTAAATTTACCCTTGGTATCGTTGGGAATAGAGATCGTTTGATCTTTGAGATTTGTGCCGCTTATTTCCGGAAAAGGTCCCTTTGGCTGAGCCCAAGCCATGCTGAAGCTCAAAAAAATGATAATCGCCACTAAAAAATAATTGTTTCGTTTCATGTTTCTCGATTTAACTATTAACTCTAACGGTACAGTTACAAATTTAATGCCTGATTCATAGAAAACATCTGAAAAAGTGTTGATCAGGTTTAGATGTACTCTATTTTGATAAATTCACTTTTTCCCGTATCTGTTGGTAATCGAGACATTTCGGACAAATTATTTGAACTGGTGCAACTATAGAGCGATTGGAGCAGCCAGGCAATGATCAGGAATGCCAAAAGATTGAACCAAGGGAACAGCCTCTTGTCTAATTTCTAAACAAAGCTTGGTAACTAGTTTTCTGATCGCTTTGCTTTTGGCCCCTTCGAAATAACCATTTTCAAGATACCAGCCAGCATGTTCTTGCATGCGTTCCAAGGCAAAAAGATGGCATAGCTGGTTCAACATATTTTTAATCGATTCATCCTCAACTTCTCCAATGGCCTGAATAAAGGATTCTAGGATCACTCGGTCTATATAGGCAAAGGCCAAGGCGATCAAATGGTTTTGACATTCCATAAATGCTTGATATGAGTCCATTCCCTGATCAATACGATGTTTTAGCCGTTGACCAGCTCTAGTCACCAGGTGGCGCTCACGATATTGAAAAGCATTCAGCTGGAACTCTCGGTCTAGTAAGTGATCTTCTGAGGTTTTTCGGGTAATGATGGGGTTCATTTCAGTTACCACTGTAGTGGCTTGTTTGGCAATGTATTTTACCAGGCCAAAGAATTTAATATCATGAAACTCTTGCTTAAAATCCGCCAGCCGTGATTTGGCAACTAGTTGCATTAAGACTGTATTGTCACCTTCGAATGTTGTAAAGATCTCGGTATCTGCTTTGAGCGCATCTAATCGGTTTATTGAAAGGTATCCATTACCACCGCAGGCCTCCCTGCAGATTTGCAATGTGTGGGTAGTGTGCCAAGTGCTGTAAGACTTTAGTCCTGCGGCCAAAGCTTCAACCTCCCTGGCCTCTTCTTCGGTACGATTAAGATAGCGTTTTGTTAGGTACTTTAAAGCAAAATCCAGAGCATAGGTCTTTGCCAATAACGGCATCAATCTTTTTTGGTGTGATTGATAATCCATGATCAATTGCTCATCCTTGCCAGGAGGCCCAAATTGTCTGCGGCGGGTGGCATACTTAATTGCTATGGTCAATCCGGATTTGGCTGCACTTAATCCGGAGCGTGGAATACCAATTCGTCCACCAACCAGTGTGCTCAGCATGGTAAAGAAGCGCTTTGAAGCTCCTGCAATTGGACTTGAGTAAACCCCTTGCTCATCGACTGAGGCGAACCGATCTAATAGATTTTCACGAGGAATTTCTACATTGTCAAACCAAATGCGACCATTGTCTACTCCATTAAGGCCTAACTTATACCCACAATCCTCAATCCTGATACCTGGCAAGCGCTGTCCTTGTTCGTCACGCACCGGTACCAAAAAGGCACTAACCCCGTAGTTCTCTTCATCAATTTCCATTTGTGCAAATACCGTCATCATGCGTCCGTGTTGGGCGGCATTACCGATATATTCTTTGTGCGCATTATCGGAAGGTGTATTGATAACAAAGATTTTCTTTTCTTTATCGTAGATGGCGGTTGTTTCAATATCCCTTACGTTTGATCCATGGCCTGACTCGGTCATGGCAAAACCTCCGGGAAGGTTCAGTAAGCCCACTTCCCTAAGGTATTTCTGATGATGTTTTTCAGTGCCAAGTGCCAGGATGCTACCACCAAATAGCCCAAATTGAACACCATATTTGATCACCGTACTTAGATCGTGGAAGCTCATAGTTTCCATGGCAGCGAAATAATCTCCCATCGCATCGGCACCGCCATAAGCTTTAGGATAAGATAACGCTCCAATCCCTTCATTGGCTAGTATTTGACACCACTCTAAAACCTGCTCGCGATACGCTTCCTTTGTATTATGCTTTTGGTATTTGAACTCAGGGCGACCCAGAATTTCTTTGATCTTGTTTCGGACGGCAACATTGTCTCCATCCAAAATGGCCTGTAGACCAACTATGTCAAAACTAGACTCCTGAGTTGCTTCAACTACCGGTTCTTTGGGCCGTTGTTCCTCGGTCAGCATACTTTGGTATGCCTCTGAGGTGATCACCCCAAGCGCTTCTTCAATATCACCCAGTGCGCTTTGGGCAGCTTTGGTTCCCCACCTGTCCTGGCTTTGCTCTGATACCTCTGCCATTTGTACACCCAGTTGGGCCAACGACTGTCGTGAGCTGCCTTGAATAAGTGGTGCAGCACTCTGGATCAAATGTAACCAGTCTTTGAGTTGCATGGGAGTGGGAGGGTGCTTGGGATCGAGACGCGTGCAGATGAATTGCTTTTCTGCTTCACTAAGCCAGGCTTGTTCCTTGATTCGTTTCTCGATAGAAACTATTTCCTCGGAAGTAAGCACTGAATCCGACCAGGCTACATACAGCATTGGCAAGAAGATCAAGAGCCCGGGGGCTCCGGTGATTGTATCTAGGTCAGCCTGATTGAGGTCCTGAAAAACTTCTTTAAGTTGCATAACACAAGGTATTTAGCTGTTCCGAAAATAAATGTTTTAGGCTGGATTACATAACAGCAAGTTTAATAGTTCTGACCTATGTATGTTTGGTCAGTATATTTGGAATACCGTTTTTATAAAGTAATTTGCCGTTTTTAGACCATTATCAACATGCAAACCATCCTTGGAGCAAATGGGGTGATTGGCAATGCAATAGCTAAAGCGCTGCCTAAATATACCGACCGGATTCGCTTGGTGAGCCGGACCCCGGAAAAGGTAAATGCCACAGATGAACTTTTTCCAGCCGATCTTACTGACCGTAAACAGACTGAGCAGGCGGTTGCGGGTTCTGAGATAGTCTACCTTACGGTTGGCTTGCCTTATAAAATTAAGGTTTGGCAGGAGCAATGGCCAGAGATCATGGGAAATGTCATCTCCGCATGCAAGCTCCATCATGCCAAACTGGTATTTTTTGACAACGTATACCTGTACGGCAAAGTGGATGGATGGATGACTGAAGAAACCCCCGTTAAACCGACCAGCAAGAAAGGGGAAGTAAGAGCGCGAATAGCCGAGATGCTAATGAATGAAGTGGCCAAGGAAGGGATTAGTGCGTTGATTGCCAGAGCTGCCGATTTCTATGGCCCAACCCAATTAAGCTTCGCGACAGTTATGGTCTTCGATAAGTTCGCTAAAGGTAAGTCCGCACAATGGATGCTTTGTGATGGATGCCGCCATTCCTTTACTTATACCCCTGACGCAGGTAAAGCAACCGCCTTGCTGGGTAATAATAGTGAAGCATACAATCAAGTATGGCATTTACCAACAGATAAAAATGTGATGACAGGAACTGAATTTATCACTGCAGTAGCTAAAGCGTACGGAGTAGAACCAAAATACTCAGTACTCAAAAAATGGTTCTTGCAAATTTTGGGTTTGTTTATCCCGGTGATTGGTGAAAGCATCGAAATGCTTTATCAAAACGACTCCGACTACTTGTTTGACAGCAGCAAGTTTGAGAAAAGCTTTGAGATGAAGCCAACTACTTATCCCGAAGGCATAGCCGCGACGCTTAAGAGTCTGGCTGAAAAATAAACTTCATCTGACATTGAAAACAGTTTCGGCCAGCAGCTGATTTTCATTGTTGTAAAGTCGTACCCTAAACTGGCCAGTTGTCCCAGGAAACTGTTGTTTCGAGTCATAAATGTTTAACCCGTTCGAGTTTTTTCCAGTGCTAATGCGTTTCTCTGCCAGCACAAGCCCATCACTGGTTGACCATTCTAATCTGAAATTCTCATTAGCGGTGGGATAAACTGTGGCTCCGATAAATACCGTTTCACCCACGGAAAAATCTGACCTGGCTTCAGCGCCAATTCCTGAAGCGGCATAAAGGCTTTCTGCTTTCACTAATTCGTTTTCCGCCAGTAGCGCCAAGCTATCACTGCTTTTCTCTGGGTTTAGTGGTCCTGAAGTTGTTTCGGCAATGTGTGAGGCTAAAGACTCGTCAGGTATTGGTTCATCACCTTCTTTTTGTGCTGGTGGGTAGTAAACCTTAGGTTGAACATTGACTGTAGTATCTTCATTGATATTCTCAACCAAACGCTCAGTTTGTGGTTGTGGCTCCGTTTCTATCGCAGTTTCTGCATCTGCGGTTTCAAAATCATTAGTCGAACTAGTATTAGCCAAATCGGGGGTGATCCTTTTAGCTGTCAGTCCCACCTTACTAGGTTCGTCGGTGTCTCCTGATTTTTCAGGGTAAATCGCCGCCGGAGTACTAGAGGTGTCTTCGACTGGACCGGATTTATTCCATATTACTTTCCATCCCACGATCAAGATTAGGGCGGCCAAACCGGCATAAATCAGATATTTACGTTTGAATATACTCCCGTTTCCTGCCTGTGGGGTGGCTGACCAAAAAACGGGCATTCCCTGCTTTTTATTTTCTGGAGCTGGAAGATGGGTAACCTCTGATTCCTCTTTGATCAAAGACTCCGATGGAGCTAAAGGCTTTTCTGTTGCTGCCTCACTAGGAGTGATCAAAACCTCATGTGGTTCAGGTGTTCCTAATTCCTGATTAGTGGTTCTTGGTTTTGGTGTTACAACCTGGCTAATTTTCTCCACCAGTCTCTTGAACTCAGGATGATTCGTATCACCATTCCAGTCGATCAGGTTTGTAGTATCCAAATCATCAAAAGGGGCGGATAGAAATACATCCTCAAGTAATGCCGGAAACAGGGTGTTACTTTGAAAGGCTTCTTGAACTTCTCCAATCACGTATCTATCAGTAGCCGAAAACTGCGACCATAATACCACCACCGCCTCCGCTGATTGCAATTCCTTTTCAGTTGATTCACCTGGTTCTTTGGAGTACCATACCGACCAGCCAGATCTGTCAAAGGCGCTAGCCAACATCTTCACTACTTTTAAGTCTTCAGATGCATGACTAATAAATAGGTCGGCCATCTTTATTTAATAGAATTTGTCAATTTATTCTGAATACTGTTTCTGCAATTTTCTCCTGGTTACTATTGTACAATCTAGCCTTAAACTGGCCTGTAGTGCCAGGGAAGTTTTGCTTCCAATCGTGAATGTTGAAACCATTGCCCAAGTCCTTTGCTATATTGACATATTTCTCTGCAATAAGTCGATCATCTGAGGTGAGCCATTCAAGTTTTACCCTTTCATAGGCCGGTGTACTTATGGTGGCCCATAAATAAACCCTTTCTCCAACTTGAAATTCTTGATTAGGTTCGCCCGGTCTCATTGGCCCCTTAGTTAGTGTTTTGGTAGTAAAGAAATTACCTTCATTAACAGAGGCATAGCGTTTGGGTCGTGAATTTGAAGATGCGACGTTTGTTGCAATACTTTTACTCTGTGCCGGCACAGCAGGGGCTTGCACTGTCTCTTCACTTTTAAGGGCAGCAATTTTTTCTTTTGCTTGAGTTAAGTGGTTCCCCTGAGGATAATTTTCTTGATAGGTTTCATAGGCGGCAATATCGTTCTTTTCCAAAGCAGCGTCCCAATCTATTGCTTCGGTGTCTTCCATGGATGGTTCAGTGGTTTCTGTCCCTTCAATTGTTTCCGGAGGAGGAGTTGCTGCAGGTAACTGGGGTGAGACATCCAACGTCTGCACCTGATCGATTGATTCCTTGTCATCAGGCACTACCTGAAAAATGGCCCACAGCACTACTAGAACTGCAGCGGTCAGTCCACCATAGATGAGTAACTTTGGTTGTTTGGGCTTTTCTGAAATTTCGTTAACCTCCATCCCAGGCTCGCTAAGATGCTCTTGATTTTCGGCTTGAAATTCGTGATCAGATAGTGGTGCAGCATCAACATATGCAGGTTCTATTTCCTGACCGATCTCATCTTCAAAATTAACAGATTGCGGTATATCAGCTTGGTCACTGGGATCTAATTCCTCTACTGATTCTTCCATCCGCAGTTCAGACAACTCTTCTGCTTCATTATTTACTTCTTTTACTAATTCCTCAATTGGGCTATCTCCTTCACTACTCGTCCGCAGTTCTTCCTTCAAGGAAGCTTCTTGTGAAGCTATACTGTCTTCAAGGGCTTCGGTTTCACCCCCAGGACTTTTTGCCTCCTCCTCAGGATCTAATTTGATTTCGGAGTCCTCCACTTCTGAAATGGGATTGCCGGAAACTTCCGGCATATCAAAGACTTCGGCTTGATCTCCAGAGATAATCGTATCGGGGGTTGCACTTGGTGACGCACTTTCAGAAGGCGGGTCGATGTCGCCGGGGTCATGGCTCGATTGAATAAGCTTATTGATTTGCATGGCCATGTCCTGGAAAAAAGTATCAGAGGTTTCCCCTTTCCAACCGATCAGGTTGGCAGTTTGAATTTCTCTAAATTCTACCGGCACGAAAACATCCTCAAACAATGCAGGCAGTAAATTCCCTCGTTCGGATGCTTCTCTGGCCACAGAGTTTATCCACCGATCCGATACAGAGAATTGTGACCAGATCACCACAACACATTTTGCTTCTTGGAGGGCTTCATCCGCATGGTTATTGAACAGCTGCCCTTCAGGAGCATCTTTATTCCACCAGACTGAAAAGCCTTGCTGCTCCAGCGCCTGTGATAATAGTTGAGCCTGATGTTGATTTTCTTCAGTATAGCTTATAAAAATGTCGGTCATAAGGTTGTAAGCGTTCAGACCAAAAAATGAGAATCTATACCTAAATCTAACGAAAATGAATGATATCCTTTTTGTGTGCCACCAAAAGATGGCATTAATGGCTGTTTACAGTGCTTTCGTGGGTTATTTCAGCCACTCCTTTTAAGGTGGAAGCTACAGAACAGTATTTATTAACTGCTAGGTGCACAACTTTAGCCAATTCCTCCGGACTTGTATCAGGGGAGACCAACTTGAACTGCAAGTGTATATGGGTAAAATATCTTGGATGCGTTTCATTTCGCTGCCCAACGGTCTCAATAGTAAGGTCGGTAACTGTTTTCCTTTTTTTCTTGAGCATACCCACTACATCCACCGCGGCACAGGCAGCGGCAGCCGACAGCAAAAGATCCATTGGGGACTGCGCCTTTTTCTCATCTTCCGGATACATATCGATTTTTACTGTATTACCACTTGGGTTGGTGGCTTCATACTCGTATTCAGAGATATAACGAGTAGTGGTTCTTTTTTCTAAAGACATTGGGTAATATTCTGTTATCTGGCACCAAAGTTAGAAAAGAAGTTGGTAATTCAAACGAGCCGGTTTGGGAGGGCAGCATCGAAATATGCTTTAGTCTTAAGCCATTTCCGAAATGTGTTGGAGTAAAACCCAAGTAATTCTTTTGATTTGCTGATTACCTACACTCCATCGATCTTAGTAGCTTTAATGATACTTGCAAATGTTAGGGAATTCAGAATGGCAACTAAGAAAAGCTATAATCAGGTATTAGAGCATGGTTTCAGGACCAGTCGCAACTTTTTCCGGAGCGATGGAATACTGCAGCATTTTATTGGAAAGCATTTTTCCGATAACGGTCTGGCTTATATGTTGGAAAAGTGGGAAAAACTAGGCCAACAGGCGGCCATGCATATGGATGCTTTGTCACTTAATGCCGATAAAAAAGTCCCTGAACTGATAAAGAGAGACTCATACGGAGAAACCCTAAACCAGGTAAAGTTTCATCCGGATTACTGGGAGTTGATGCAGATAGCCATTGATTCGGAAATGTTTAGAGTGAAATGGGAGCCAAGCCTTCGTACCAAATTTGCACGTGAATTGCACGCTCTAGGGTTTGTAAGTGGTTATCTTTTTAGTTTAGGCGAACTAAGTCAATATTGCCCACTTTGTATGACTGATGGGGTGGCTCGCCTGCTAGATCGATATGCAGATAAAGAGGATCAAGAACGCTTGCTCCCTCATGTTTACTCTCAGAGTGTTGACATTTTTTTTACAGGCGCAATGTTTTTGACCGAGAAAGCGGGTGGCTCAGATGTGGGAGCTGGCCTAGTTAGTGCGACTGCTTACCAGGGCGGGTATTATTATTTAAATGGCGAAAAGTGGTTTTGCAGCAATGTAAATGCCCAGATCATCTTTGCTTTGGGGCGTACCGATATCAGTATAACCGGGACCAAAGGGTTGTCAATCTTCTTAGTTGAGCCAAACCTTCCCGATGGGACCAGAAACCCTATAGAGATCGTTCGATTGAAGGATAAATTGGGTGTTCGTTCTATGGCCAGTGCAGAATGCTTGATGACCAATACGCTAGGCAAGTTGGTGGGAGAGGAATTTCAAGGGTTTGCTGTAATGGCAGATATGATCAACCTTTCAAGGCTATATAATTCAATCGCAGCTTTATCCGGGTCAAGACGGGCTTTAATTGAAGCCTATCAATTTTTAAGCTATCGACGGACCTTTGGTAAAAAAGCCTTGGAACATGCTTTGATCCGGGACAAGTTACATGAGCTTGGTTCTCTCCACGTGGCTAATTTTTATCTGACCTGGAGGGCTATTAAGGCTCTGGATGCAGCAGATAACGCTGATAAGGATGAAGAAGAGTTACTCCGTTTATTAACACCAATGGTCAAAAAATGGTCCGCCGAAAAAGCTGTCTATATAGTGCGCGAAAGCATGGAGTTAATGGGAGGTATAGGGTACATAGAGGATACTGTGATGCCAAAAATCATGCGCGATGTGATGGTTTTGCCTATTTGGGAAGGAGCGGGAAATATTATGATCTTAGACATGCTGAGAGCCTCTGCCAAATCTAAAGGATTAGATCTGATGCTTGAGCAATTAGAAAAATGGGCCAGCGAGGAAAGCGACTTTCAGAAGCAGATCAAAGCCGAATATGAGTATTTGGCAGCTACCACGACTCAGCTGGCCAGCAGTGATACCACCATCAGAGAAGTGACGGCCAAGTATTTTTTTGAACGACTTACTAATCTGTATCAAATAGGCTTATTGTTGGAGGCCCAAGATGAGATAAGCAAAGCTTGGATCCAGCCGGCTTTGGCTTTTTTGATCTCGCAACTTCCTGAGGAAGATAGTCAGTCACGAGAGTTGCCAAATCAAAGCAAGATAGAAGCCCTAATGGCTTGGAGCTTTTAGAATAATAGTTTTAGGGAACATATCTCTTCAGAATATAGTTAGTTGTGGGTAGCCGACTTTTGATTATAAATTTGAAAGCAAATGTTGAAGTCCATAATTTATAGTTTGCTTGCCGTTCTCGTACTACTGAGTTGCAAAGAGGCAACCAAATCAGATAAATCGGTAGAGACCACTGATCCTGTAACCGAGGCCAATGTACAGGCTATTTCAGAGAGGCCGTCGGTAGTTAATGAAGATGCGGACAACCTACTAGAAACCGTCAATCCGGATAAAGCACCGGATGGTGAGAGTGAAGTCCCAGGGATAGAGAAAGTGGAAACTGTAACCCAGCCGACTAAGGAGACATTGCCAGCCGCTGCTGAACCAATCGAAGCAGTGGAGCCAACCCAAGAAGCTTCAAACGAGGTAGAGCAGCAACCAGAAATTGTTGAGGAGGTTAAGGAACCAGATCACACAGCTTGGGATGCGCTTCTGAAAAAGTATGTTTCATCAAGCGGGCAGGTGAATTATAAAGGTTTTAAAGCTGACAAGGTCAAGCTTGATCAGTATCTGGTTGATCTAAAGAGTCATCCGATCCAAAGTGATTGGTCAAGGAACGAGAAATTAGCTTATTGGACCAATGCTTATAATGCCTTTACAATAGATCTGATCGTAAGGAATTATCCGCTTAAAAGTATAATGGATCTTGACAAGCCATGGGACAAAAAGTTTATTGATATCGATGGAAAGAATTACTCTTTAAACCAAATAGAGCATGAGAGTGTAAGGCCTGCATTCAAAGATCCACGTATTCATTTCGCTTTTGTGTGTGCCGCCAAGTCATGCCCCAAATTACTCAATGCCGCCTACCTGCCTGAAACGATTCAGGCCCAGTTTGATCGCAAGACCAGGCACTTTATTAATCAATCAGGTAAGAACCAAATCACTGCTGACGTAGCAAGGGTCTCTCAACTATTCAATTGGTATGGTGACGATTTTAAGACTAAGGGTTCGGTGATTGATTATTTGAATCAGTACGCTACTACTAAGATCAATGCAAATGCAAAGTTGGAATTTTTGGAATACGATTGGACATTGAACGAGTAGCCACAATCAAATTTCAGATTCATGGACCGAGAAAGTCAATCTCCTGGTACTTTTCCATACTATCGCATATCTTTGCCCCACATTTCTTTGCCCCACATTTTATATCTGATTGAATTCACATGACTACCGCCTCACTAAAGATCACCCGAAACCCTAGAATTTTCTTACCGGAGGAGTTTGAAGTTGTAGACTGGGATTCTCTAAAACCCTATTTCGACCAACTGTTGGAGCAGCCAATTGAAAGTGTGTCTGAGCTTCGCGAGTGGTTTAAGAACCGTAGCGAGCTCGAAGCGGTGATCTCAGAGAATGCCGGCTGGAGGTATATCAGGATGACTTGCGATACGGCTAATCAGGCCAACCAAGAAAGTTACCAATACTTTGTCACTGAAATTCAACCAAAGATTGCACCTTATAGCAATCAGCTGAATAAAAAAGCTCTGGATTGCCCATATCTTAATGAACTCAATGATGAAGGTTATGACATTCTACGGAAGTCCTTGAAGAAAGACTTTGAGATATTTAGGGAGGAAAACATTCCGCTCTTTACACAGATCCAAACCAAGTCAAAGGAATTTGGATCGATCTCAGGAGCGATGACGGTAGAGTTGAACGGGCAAGAACTTACCTTGCAACAAGCAAGCGTTATTTTGCAATCGACTGATCAGGAAAAACGAAAAGAGGCTTATGATAAGATTTCAGGTCGTCGTTTACAGGATAAGGCTAAACTGGACGATCTATTTGATGAGCTCATTCAGCTTCGTGATCAAGTAGCTACCAATGCTGACTTCAAAAATTTCAGGGATTACATGTTTACTGCTATGGGGCGTTTTGACTATACTCCTGAAGACTGTTTTGCCTTTCACGATTCGGTGGCGAGTGAGGTAGTGCCTTTGCTAAACGCGCAAGCTGCAGAACGCAAAGAGAAACTAGGGCTAGAGAAGTTGAAGCCATGGGATAAAGCGGTCGACCCTCAAGGTTTGGAGCCATTGAAGCCTTTTAAAGATGGCAAAGACCTGACTAAAAAAACTATTGAGTGTTTCAAACTACTGGATCCGTTTCTGGGTCAGTGCCTTGCAATAATGCAGGAAATGGGACACCTGGATCTGGAATCGCGAAAAGGAAAAGCTCCTGGAGGGTACAACTATCCGCTCTCCGAAATTGGGGTGCCATTTATTTTTATGAATGCCACGTCCACCTTGCGAGATATGATCACAATTCTTCACGAAGGCGGACATGCAGTGCATTCTTTCGTAACCAGAGACTTGGAGCTTACCGATTTTAAACACACGCCCTCTGAAGTTGCCGAACTAGCATCGATGTCGATGGAGCTAATTTCCATGGATCACTGGGATCTTTATTTTGATAATGAAGAGGATCTCAAACGGGCGAAAAGAGAGCATCTGGAGCAGATCGTTCAGACTTTGCCTTGGGTAGCTACTATTGATGCTTTCCAGCATTGGATCTATGAAAACCCGGGACACACAGTTGTGGATCGAACAAGAAAATGGAATGAGATATTTGGCAGGTTTGCCGATGACATAACCAATTGGGAAGGCCTGCAGGATCAAAAAGACAACTTGTGGCAGAAGCAATTGCACCTTTTCGAAGTACCGTTTTACTATATTGAATATGGTATGGCACAACTTGGTGCCATTGCGGTTTGGAAGAATTTTAAAGAGGATCCGAAAAAAGGATTGGAAGGTTATCTTAATGCACTAAAGCTAGGGTACAGAAGATCCATCCCCGAGATCTATGCCGCCGCTAATATAAAGTTTGACTTTAGTCAATCTTATATTAAGGAATTAATGGGTTTTGTGCGGCAGGAAATGGAAGTGCTATAGAGCTCGACAAGTTTCTAAACACTATGGATCTGGCTTTTTATTGAGTATTAATTTGTGCTGATGGGCTCAACTTGCAGACCCAAATCTAGTAGATGGCTTTTGACGAGGACTTATGCTAAAATCTATCAACTACAGC
>JBPCUG010000656.1:0-3204 GCA_051011275.1 Cyclobacteriaceae bacterium
AATTGACTTTCCAGCCGGGGTACTTCCAGTCATGGTTACCATTTTTGTGAGAGGATGACGCACTAGGGCATTCCCCAAAACTTCTCCTGTGCCAGTAAGAATGTTTAGTAAACCTTTAGGCAAACCTACTTTGCTAGCAATGTCGCCTAATTCTAAAGTAGTCAATGGCGTCTCCTCTGTTGGTTTTAGTACCACACTGTTTCCAGCCACCAAGGCAGGACCTAATTTTCTTCCTGCCAAAGCCAAAGGAAAGTTCCAGGCAGTTATAGCCACAACTACACCTTTGGGAATTTTATGGATCCAGATATGTTCATTGGGATTGTCCGAAGGAACAATGTCTCCTTCCATAAGCCGGGCCAAATCGCAGGCATACTCAATAAACGTAGCTGTAACCTCTACTTCTATCTGCGCCAATGAAAACAGTTTGCCTTGCTCGTTGACTAATAATTTTGCCAGAGGGTCTTTATTTGCCCTAATCTCTGTGGCAAATGCGCGCATCAACTCTGCCCTGCTTCTGGCTGGTACTTTCTTCCATTGCTGTTGGGCTTTCTCGGCTGCCTCTAATGCCTTTTGGGCATCAACCTCGTTGCCAAACTGTACCTTTCCAACTATGGATTCATCTGTCGGGCTATAAATATTAACCAGTTCCCCACTTGAAGATTCCACCCATTTGCCATCAATGAATAATCCGTACTCTTTTACTTCTGACATGGCTAATTCATTTTTAATAGATACATTTCTCGATTACCTTATTGTTATCTGCCCATCCAGCCACCATCAACCAGCAATATACTTCCATGCATATATGAGGCGGCTTCCGAACATAGAAATACGATAGGT
Organism: Cyclobacteriaceae bacterium; assembly: GCA_051011275.1. Taxonomy (GTDB): domain Bacteria; phylum Bacteroidota; class Bacteroidia; order Cytophagales; family Cyclobacteriaceae; genus JBPCUG01. Next base: position 841 of record JBPCUG010000656.1, read on the forward strand.
CCAGCAAAATCCTCTGCTTTGCCCCAACGGCCGGCTGGTATTCGGGAAAGGATTGATTCGGAGCGAACCGGGTCATTTCTCAAAGCTTCCGTATTGTCGGTACTTATGTAACCCGGAGCAATCGAGTTTACATTGACCCCTTTTCCAGCCCATTCATTAGCAAAGGCCATGGTCATCTGACCGATAGCTCCTTTACTGGCTGCATAGCCCGGTACGGTGATACCTCCCTGGAAAGTGAGCAGGGAGGCAGTAAATACTATTTTACCACTACCTCTGGCTATCATATCTTTTCCAAATTCTCTGGCGAGTATAAACTGTGCGCTTTGATTTACTTCAATCACCTTGTCCCACATTTCATCGCCATGCTCTGCGACGGGTGCCCTTAGTATAGTTCCAGCGTTGTTCACTAGAATATCTATGGCCGAAAATTCGCTTTTTACTTGTTTGATAAAACCATATAGTGCCACCCTGTCGCTAAAATCACAAGCATAGGCTTTGAACTTTCGTCCCACCCCATTGACGGCTTTTTCAACTTCACTTCCTGATTTTTCTAAAGTCGCGCTAACTCCAATGATATCAGCACCTGCTTCGGCCAAGCCCACTGCCATGGCTTTACCAATACCTCTTTTACAACCAGTAACCAAGGCGGTTTTACCTTCTAAGCTAAATTTATCCAGTATGCTCATGGCATTTACTATTCATTTAGGATGATCATTTTTTTTATTTGGCATAATTAACGTAAGATTCGAATCTCTTCAAATAATCCCAACCCTCCTTACGATCGAAGCACAGCCCCCATTCTAAAGCTGCTAAAGGATCAGTCTCGGTGTTTAGCGAACGAACAATACCAGCCGCATGTGGTGGTTTTGTTCGCCCACCGATATGGGACTTTATTTCAAAATTGATCCCATCTGGTGACCATTGTATGGTGTTGTTTTCAGGACCATCGGAGGTTAGCATGGCTGCAATACCACCTTGATAGGGCCACACACATACCTCATGGCCGCTATTGGTAACAGGGTTGTAAGAAGATTTTACATAAGGGCCTTCTGGTTTATTTGAGACCGCCACACCCCATTTAATCTCTCGGCCTCCTAGCGTATGTTCTTCGCCCATGCGTTCACCTTTGTAGTATAGGTAAAATTTATCCTTATAAAACATCAAACATGGGTCGTGAACTTTTTGGCTATCAAAATCGCCTCTTACGGTTACCTTAAATCTGTTATCCTCTTCACCCAGCCAGATCCCATTGTTTGCTGGTTCCAGGATGGGAGCATCTAATTTCTCCCATGGTCCTGTTGGACTATTCGCAATGGCCATTCCAACTTTGTTCTTGACTCTATTGGCGTAAGGAGCCTTAACCACTTGATACACTAAATAAAATTTTCCTTCATGAGCTAACACTTCTGGTGTAAACACTGCTCTATCGTCATAAGAGCCAGCAATCCCTCTGCCCACTGCAAGCCCCAGTTCTTTCCAGGTCCAACCATCTTCTGAGCTTGCACACCAAACTTCAGATAGATCCCAGGGGAATACCTTCTTGGTGGGATCCCCAGTATGAAAACCATAGCTTTTTCCTTTACTCTTGGTATAGTAAACATAGAAGATGCTATCAACGGCTATGACTGCACTGGGATCTCTGCGGATGATACCCTCCTCAAATTCAAGATCTCCCATTAGGTTATGCTGCCTAAACTTTGTCCACCACTCGGGGCCCTGATCATAGTTCATTTCAATGGCTCTCTTGGAGGCTGTGCTTAGGTTGTCCTTGTTTGTGATGCCTAGTATTTTGTAAACTTCATCTTCCACCGGCTCATTGGATGATTGGTTCCTTGTTTCGCAACCACAGAAAATGATTAGAAGTAAGATCAAGTAAAAGTCTGTTTTTATCATACTGAGCTAAGGGCAAACATTACATTTGGCAGTCCATCAATACCTTTAGGCCGTCCGGATTGTTATCGATCTCTTCAAATACCTTTTGAATATTGGTTAATGGTTGAATATCAGTTATCATGTCCTCAAATGGCAATTCATTGGCTGTTATTAATGCTATAGACTTCTCATAATCCTCTTTTTCATAGACCCGTGCGCCAATCAATTTTAATTCCTTCCAAAAGAACTTGAAAAGATCCACTTCCCTTTTTTGACCGTGAATGGCGACCATTAAGATCCGACCTCGAATACCTGCAAGCTCGGTCATTATATCCAAGGCGGGCTGTACCCCTGCAACTTCAAAAACCACGTCGGCCAGCCTTCCATCGGTTTCTTCACGAACGCATGCCTCCAGATCAATCTTACTGGGGTTGACTGCATTCAATCCCAGTTCAACAGCCTTTTTAACTCGATTTTCGTTAACCTCAGAAA
>JBPCUG010000657.1:0-5358 GCA_051011275.1 Cyclobacteriaceae bacterium
ATAAAAGGCTAATCGTAATCGCCAATCTCCATCGAAAAACCAAAAGGATTGAGAATTGCAATTGTCCTTGATATTGATATTGACTTTTGAAATTTATATTATGAACTTTCCTATAGGAATTTAATCTTTTACTCATAAAAATCTCTCCTCATGCAGGTTCTTTCTAGCTTTTCTAAGAATATGCTTTTGATTGGCTTGATCTTGATCAGCTTTCAAACAGCTGCGCAATCATTGGTCTCAGACTATCCCATTCGTCCGGTCGATTTTACTCAAGTAAAACTCAATGATGGCTTTTGGAAAAGCCGGGTCACCACCGCCACCAAGGTCACCATCCCTTATGCTTTTAAAAAATGTGAAGAAACCGGTCGGATCAATAATTTTATTTATGCTGGAGGGTTGAAGGAAGGTCAGTTTGAAGGGGACCAGGGTTTTGACGATTCTGATGTTTTTAAAGTTCTGGAAGGGGCCGCCTATAGCTTGATGACAGAGAACGATCCCGAATTGCGGGCTTATGTAGATACATTGGTTTCCTACATTGGGGCCGCTCAGGAGGATGATGGTTACCTCTACACCGCTTGGACATTGAGGGCTAATGATAATGCTGAGTTGCGTTGTTGCTCCTATGACGACACGGGTCGTTACATCGGGTCAAAATTTAGTCATGAATTGTACAATGCCGGCCACATGTACGAAGCGGCGGTGGCACACTACCGGGCTACAGGCACAAAGGACTTCCTAAATATTGCTATAAAAAATGCCGATCTGGTCTATCGATTGTGTGTGGATGAAGGACAGCTGTTTTATCCCGGCCATCAGGAAATAGAATTGGGATTGGTGAAATTGTATCGCGCTACCGGAAAGGAAAAGTACCTCGAGCTGGCCAAACTTTTCCTCGACCGCAGAGGTAAAGGCTATCGCAAATTCGGGACCGAGGAAAAATTGAAAGGATTGGACTTCGATGCCTATTCCCAGGATCACAAACCTGTAATTGAACAAGAGGAAGCAGTGGGGCATTCGGTCAGGGCTGGTTATATGTATGCTTCCATGGCTGATATTGCCGCTATAACCGGAGACAAAGCTTATTTGGCTGCCATTGACAAGATCTGGGAGGATATTGTGAGCAAGAAGATGTACATCACCGGCGGGCTGGGTTCCGGCCACAACATAGAGGGATTTGATGTAGCCTATTCGTTGCCCAATGATGCCTATGCTGAAACCTGTGCGGCGATTGCCAATGTCTATTGGAATCACCGAATGTTTTTACTACATGGAGAATCCAAGTATATCGATGTGTTGGAACGCAGCCTTTACAATGGCTTGTTGGCTGGCCTTTCACTGGACGGGGATAAGTTTTTCTACCCCAATCCACTGGTATTTGATGGAGAAAATTTGTTTAATCAGGGAGCTAATTGCCGGAGCGATTGGTTTGATTGTTCATGTTGTCCTTCCAATCTAGCGCGTTTTGTTCCTTCGGTAGCGGGGTATACATATGCGGCTGACGATAACCATGTATATGTAAACCTTTTTATGAACAACACCACCGAGATCGAAGTGAAAGACCAAAGTTTGGTACTTTCCCAAGCCACTTCATACCCATGGAGTGGCAAAGTAACGATCAAGATAGAAAACGACCAGCCGGTGGAAACCAATTTGATGATCCGCATTCCCGGATGGTCATTCGATGAGCCAGTGCCCAGTGATCTTTATACTTTTAATCAACTATCCATGGAGAAAGCTACCATAGAAGTTAATGGCAATGCCTTTCCCTCGGAAATTAAAAGAGGATATGCGGTCATCCCCGGATCCTGGAAAAAGGGTGATCAGATTGAGGTCAATTTTCCCATGGAGGTCAAGACCATCGCCAGCCATGAAAAGGTGATGGCCAACAAAGGTAAAGTAGCTGTACAACTAGGCCCTATATTGTATTGCGCCGAAGGAGGGGACAATCAAGGGCATGCGACTGACTTGGAGCTGGTTGAAGAAAAAGAGCTGAAAGCCAGCTTCCAACCAGATCTGCTAAACGGAGTCACCGTTTTAGAAGGGAAGGGACGCGTGATTTCCGATAAAGGTGAAATGTTACCCCTGAAATTGATTCCCTATTATGTCTGGAGTCATCGGGATATCAGTCCCATGGCGGTTTGGTTGGGGGAGTGAAGAACCAAAACTGACAAGCATTTCTTAGTTCTGAATCCATACGACACCTCAATATTTTGCAAACACAAAATGAAAGACTTTAAAAACTATATCAACGGCAATTGGGTAAGCTCTGATCAGAGCATCAATGTTATCAACCCTATTGATGAAACCATTTCCGCTAAAATTTATGAGACTTCACCGGAACAGGTGCAAGAAGCCCTAGAAAGTGCGCAAAAAGCACAAAAAGCCTGGTCAAGATTAACAGGGGCCGAAAGAGGCAAGGTAATGCGTAAATGGGCTGCATTGATTGATAGAAATAAAACCAAACTAGCAAATCTACTCACGGAAGAAGTTGGCAAACCGATCAACGAATCTTTAGGAGAAATTGACTTTGGTAACAATTGGCTAAAGTATTATGCGGAATTTGACCGAAGAATCGAAGGCGAATGGATGTCGCCTGATAATCCTGGTGAAGTGATGTGGAATATCCCACAACCAATTGGGGTTGCAGTAGGCATAATTGCCTGGAACTTTCCATTTGCAATGGCCTTAAGAAAAATCGCACCTGCTATGATAACTGGAAATGCAATAGTCTTTAAACCACATGAAGATACGTCAATGACTGCCTTGGCTTTATTGGCTTTAGGAGAAAAAGCAGGTCTTCCCCCTGGGATTGTCAATGTGGTTTGCGGGTATGGACATACAGTCGGGGCGCAACTAGTTAAGAGTGAAATTCCCCAGTTGATCACCTTTACCGGAGGCAGCGAAACGGGTAAAAAGATCACCAAAATGGCCGCTAATAACCTCACCACCATTTCAATGGAATTGGGAGGAAAAGCACCCATGGTTATTTTGAATGATGCCGACCTGGATATGGCAGTAGAAAATGCCTATTCTGCCAGAATGTTAAATTGTGGACAGGCCTGTATTTGTAATGAAAGAACCTATGTGCAAAGTGGTATTGCTGATAAGTTCATAAATAAATTCATCAAAAAAATGCAAAAGACCAAAGTGGGTGATCCTTTCAAAAAGCGCACGCAATTGGGTCCAAAAGTAAATAAGACCGAACTGGATAAGGTTCAAAAATATGTGACTAAGGCCAGAAAGCAAGGAGCGGATATTGCTTTAGGAGGCGACCTTTTAAAAGGCGGAATGTTTAATAAGGGTTATTGGTATCAGCCCACTGTTATTTTGAATCCATCACAGGATATGGAAATAATGCGGAAAGAGATTTTTGGACCGGTCATACCGATCATGCAGTTTGACAACTTCGAAGAAGGTATCCAATTAGCCAATGATACCAAATTCGGATTGGCAGGGTATATCATGACCAATGATATGAATAAAATTATGAGGGCAGTTAGAGATATGGAGGTAGGGGAATTATACGTCAATAGAAGTTTGGCAGAATCTATTCATGGCTATCATGCTGGTTGGAAAAATTCGGGTATAGGAGGAGATGATGGCAAACATGGATTAGAGCATTACATGCGTCGAAAGACGGTGTATTTAAAGTATCAGGGGTAAGTGCCCGGATCGCTTAAAAACTGAGTTGGGGGCATAAACAAGCAACAACATAACCTACGAGCCATTGTTCGTTGCACTTTCAATGAGTCATAATAGCATGTGTTTCGATCCGGACAGCGATGAATTTCTTAAAAAATCTTGAGCAGGAACAAACCTTAATAAGGTAAAGATAGCATAGGTCATCCGCGAACGATTTTAAATTGCAATGTAAAACCAATTATAAACATGTCGTTATTTTTTTTAAATGCGTATGAGAAAGTCCCAAGGGATAAAATATCGGACTATGAACAGCTTTCTGCTTTTACTGATCAAAAGGTCCAAGAGATTGAGCCAGGGATGTTAGTTCATGTTCAAACTGTGCATGCCGAAACCGACGATCATGTTACTTATTGCTGGCATGAGATTTATGCTTCCTATGAAGATCTCCGAAACCACCTCGATAATAAATATGTGGCTAAGCACATCCGAAAACTTAATGATGGTTTGCTTCACGGTAAAGTGGAGGTTTACATTTATTGTGATTGGGATGAAGTGCAAAAGGATCCCTTCAAAGAAGCTGTACCTGGTTTGGATCTAAAGTTTATCGAAATTAAAAACGGGTATTTTAGATGATTACCTAACAAATATTTTAAAATGAATACAAAACCGTGTTTCGTTCTTTTTAGGCTGGCTATAATCCTTGTATGTGTTCGTTCGTTTAACAGTTAGCAGCCTTGCAGAGCTTTACGCTGGAACCGGGCGAAGCCAAGTTGGTCAATATTCCAGTACAAATAGCCCGTTTAGGTTATTGGAATGAGGAAACTGATGCCTTTGTGCTGGCAGAGGGGAAGCACCTGTTTCAACAACAATCTAAATCATGAATCAAAATACACAATCTCCAATCTACATTGAACAATTCAGGGGCTAGTTTTTCCCCCGCTAATGAATCATTTTTCGCCTGAATCTTTAGCTAAAATTGGTTAATTTGAGTTAGTATTTGCTTCAAGCAATATTGGCTGATGTCACATTGTAACAATTACATTAAAATCCAAAGCCGAAGGGAGTTCCTGACCAAGTCAGCCTTGGGTTTCGGTTCATTGGGTTTAGCTTCTTTGCTCAATCCTGGAAATCTATTGGCCGGTTCGGGAGTTGGATCTACTAACCTAAACTCGACGCTACCTCATTTTGCTGCCAAAGCCAAGAGAGTGATCTATCTCTTTCAAAGCGGAGCGCCCTCTCAGATAGATTTATTTGACCACAAGCCATTGCTTAATAAAATGTATGGTGAAGAACTGCCTGAATCGATCAGGCAGGGACAGCGGCTAACCGGTATGACCGCCGGCCAGATTTCCTTTCCATTGGCTGGATCGCTTTTTTCTTTTACCCAATATGGGCAATCAGGAGCCTGGATGAGTGAGTTGTTCCCGCACCAGTCTAAAATAGCGGATGAATTGTGTGTAATAAACTCCATGTACACCGATGCCATTAATCACGATCCGGCCGCCACTTTTATTCAAACCGGCTCCCAATTTCCTGGCCGGCCGGCCATCGGTTCCTGGATTGATTACGGCTTGGGAAGTGACAATGAAAACCTACCTGCATTCATCGTGTTGATCACCAAAACCAATGGGGGCCAGCCATTGTATGCGCGATTGTGGGGCAATGGATTTCTGCCCTCCCAGCATCAAGGAGTGAGGTTCCGGGCCGGAAAAGATC
>JBPCUG010000658.1:0-3187 GCA_051011275.1 Cyclobacteriaceae bacterium
GATCACCGCTTGATAAGTGTCAGCTTGCACGAGCTCCATTCTATAAGGTTTGAACCTGGGTAATCCGCGAAAATAGTTAGAGTAATGTCGGCGCATTTCAAAGATCCCCTTTCGGTCGCCCTTCCACTGAATGGAAAAATCCAAATGCTTTTTAACCGTGACCAGGCGTTCCTCTAGCGATGGGCGAGGTAATTTTTTTCCGGTGGTCAAAAAGTGTTTGATCTCATTAAAGATCCAAGGATAGCCGATGGCACCTCGGCCGATCATGATGCCGTCTACCTGGTATTTATCCCTGTAGGCTAGCGCTTTTTCCGGTGTATCAATATCTCCGTTACCGAAAATCGGAATATGAATGCTGGGGTGATGTTTTACCTCAGCGATAGGATCCCAATTAGCCTCGCCTTTGTACATTTGTCTGCGGGTACGGCCATGGATCGTTAAGGCTTGAATGCCCACATCCTGCAGCCGTTGGGCAACTTCCAATATTTTGATAGTATTTTCGTCCCAGCCCAATCTGGTTTTTACAGTTACAGGTAGAGAGACGCTGTCAACAATTTCCTTAGTCATGGCCTGCATCTTAGGCAGATCCAGCAGGATTCCAGCACCAGCGCCTCGGCAGGCTACTTTTTTAACCGGGCAACCGTAATTTATATCTACAAGCTCGGGCTCGGCCGCTTCAGCAATAGCTGCGGCCTCTCTCATAGAGGCAATTTTTTCACCAAAGATCTGAATGCCTATTGGGCGCTCATAATCATATATGTCAAGTTTCTGAACGCTTTTCACAGCGTCGCGGATCAACCCTTCAGCGGAAATGAATTCCGTATACATCAAATCGGCACCTTGTTCTTTGCAAACCGCGCGAAAGGGAGGATCACTCACATCCTCCATAGGTGCGAGCAACAAGGGGAATTCACCCAGTTCCAAGTTTCCGATTTTTACCAATGTTATTTAAAATTTTGCCTTAAATTTACGCGAATTATGCCATATTTCGAACCCAAAACGCTGGTATCTCAACGGGGCTTTTCCGTTCTATTTTTAATGGCGCTCACACTAATGGTATTTGGAGCCCTGATCGTCAGCGAATTCCTAGCCGATCTGTTGCTGACTCAGATCTACGGCTCTGAACTTGTTAATCTAAATAGTATTGATACCTTAAAGAACATTAAGGAGCATCCGGAGGCGCGAACCCCTTTGCTCATCAAGCAAGGTCTGCAGGCATTATTGGGTTTTGTATTGATCCCGTGGATCTACATCAAATTCATTCTAAAGAAGCCGATTAAAGTACTCAGCCCGAATCAAAAGATTGCCTCCATAGGATGGGTGCTTACTATAGTAGCAACGTTGGTATTCATGGTGATCAATGCTCGAATAGTAGAATGGAATATGCAATGGGACTTGGAGCAATGGTTTGGCCCGGCGGGTACGTTTTTACTTGAAGCCGAAGATCTGCTCAAAGAGGTTACTGAGTTTATAACTCAATTTGATTCAACTGGCCAATTTCTGATAGGAATGCTAGTGATCGCGGTGCTACCCGCGATTGGAGAAGAACTTTTGTTTAGGGGCTGTATTCAAAACCAGCTATTTAATATCACTAGAAATACCCATATCGCAATTTGGGTCACCGCCTTTTTCTTCAGCGCTATTCATGTTCAATTTCTTGGGTTTGTACCAAGAATGCTTTTGGGTGCACTATTCGGATACTTATACTTTTGGTCTGGCAATCTCTTGGTACCGATGCTGGCCCACTTCTTCAATAACGGATTGCAAATATTTTTGCTTTATGCTTATCAGCGTCAAGGTTTCACCTACAACATCGACCAGATGGAGGACTCAGTACCCTTGTGGTTGGTGGCCGTCTGTAGCGTGACTCTAATTGGAGTTTTGTACTACTTCAAAACCAAGGTGGATGAAAGTGGCCAGTTGCCAAATAGCGGAAAATGGCAAAGTGTATTTCACAGCGATCAAAATGACCGCATAGAAAAGGTAAGACTAGTCTTAGCCGAGAAAGGTTTGCACCCGGTAATTATAGACAGTAAGCATGTCTCCTTGGAAGGACCTGTGCGCAAAGAGGTACATGTGGCTCCGATCTATATGGCACAAGCCCAAAAGATCATTGAACAAAACATCACCTTTGAGTAGGTTCAACAACTTGGGGCAAAGACTTTTGACAGCGGTTGTGGGAGCCGCGGTGATCATTAGTGCCATCTACTTTAGTGCCTGGGCTTATTTTGCGATCTTTTGTATCATCTGTGTCATGACCCAGTGGGAGTTCTACAAATTGGTAGGCCTGGACGGCATGATCCCTCTTAAGACTTGGGGCACTTTTTGTGGCTTTGTACTATTCGCGCTCACCTTCCTTGACAGCCAACAATTGATCAAACCTGAAGTATACTTTGTACTTTTTCCTTTGTTCTCTTTTATCTTTTTTATCAAGCTTTATAAAAGGGATGAAAAGAAGCCATTTACGAATATCGCATTTACCTTTTTAGGAATTATGTATGTGGCTTTGCCATTTTCTTTGTTGCATTTCGTAGTGTTCTCCCCCGGTTATTATAGCTGGCAGATCCTCATTGGTTGTCTGTTGCTGCAGTGGTCCAGCGATGTAGGTGCTTACTTTGCCGGTGTTAGTTTTGGTAAAACCAAATTATTTGAAAGAGTGTCACCTAAAAAATCCTGGGAAGGGAGTATTGGCGGTACGCTACTGGCTTTGTTGATGGGTTTTGGTCTTTCCCACTTCTTTGAAGATCTTCAACTCTGGCAGTGGTTGTGTATAGCAGGCATAATTGTGATAGCCGGAACCTATGGAGATCTGGTTGAATCCCTGTTTAAGAGAAGCATAGAGATCAAGGATTCGGGGGCTAGTATCCCGGGACATGGTGGGTTTCTAGATCGTTTTGATAGTTTACTTTTATCGGCTCCATTCATAATTGCCTTTCTAAAAATCTTTTGATATCTCAGGGGGCTATGCCCATATTATATAGGATATTACATGGGTAGATAAATTTCCTCAAATAGGGTAATTATCACTACCAATTTTGCTTACTTTGCAGCAAAACAAACAACATTTGATCTTATTATGGCTTACATTGAACCAGCTCCTATAAAGGATAAGGAAAATCCTTTTGAGTCAATGATGTCGAGGTTCCATATTGCCTCACAAGCCCTGGGACTGGACGACGAGATTTAC
>JBPCUG010000659.1:0-4024 GCA_051011275.1 Cyclobacteriaceae bacterium
GATCTAACTTAAGCACCGACCCTGAGTTTGTTGATCGTTGGCCATCGATCGACGGAAAAGACAAATCACAAATAACCCTAAAGCAAGTCAAGCAACGGTTTCAACAAAGTCTACGCTATTCACGGATGACAGGAGGCTTATCTATTTTAGTTATTTGATAGTTTTTTTAACGGACCATGACCTATGGACCCAGGACAATAACAGGATTGGAGCAGTCTTTGGTTCTTGGTTGTTTATTATTATGGAAAGCATTTGTATTATTGCCTGTTGACCAAGAATTATCCAGCCATCCAATGAAGTTCAGTGCATTCTTCAAACGCAAGGAAGCCAGGATCGTTATTGACGACCTGTTCATGATGGTGCTATTGATCGCCAATCTGGTATTGATCCTTTTTGATACGATTTTCTCTAGCTTGACGGTTCAAAAGTTATTTGCCCGCTATACTCCGGACTTTTTCCAGTTTTACAATCAAGAAATACATCAGGATTTCCTACGCATCGATTTATGGTTTGTTGGGATCTTCGTTATTGAGCTGCTTATCAGATGGGGGTTAGCCATTAAAAACAAAACTTATCACAAGTGGTTTTTCTATCCCTTCATCCACTGGTATGACGTACTTGGATGCATCCCAGCCGGGTCGTTTCGGTTTTTGCGATTACTGCGGATCATTTCTATTGTTACCAGGTTACAACGGTTAAAAATAATAGACCTAACCAAAACTTATCTTTACAGTCGATTTAATAAATATCTGGGTATTTTCACTGAAGAGGTATCGGACCGGGTGGTGATCAATGTACTTTCAGGAGTACAAGATGAAGTGAAAAATGATAATCCCATTATTGATCGTATCATAAGTGAGGTCCTGGAACCACAAAAAGATACCATGATCCAATGGCTATCGCACAGAGTTCAGAGCGTTGCGGCACATGCTCATGAAAATTACCACCAGGACATTGAACAATATGTCAATGATAAGATTGCACAGGCAGTTAAAAGCAACAAAGAGATTGCCAACCTGGAAAAGATACCGATGGTGGGAAGCTCCATCGCTTCGAGCCTCGAAAAAGCTATAAGCGACATAGTATTTCAAGTGATTGAAGGCGCTATGAAGGATTTAGCTTCTGATAGCAATAAGTTCATTATCGAAGACCTGACCAATATCACTCTAGATGCGATCACCGCCGCTGAAGAGGACCGTAACCTGGACAGGATTACCAAGGAAATGATGGTCAGATCTCTGGAGCTAATCAAAGAACAAGTAGCTGTACAGCAGTGGAAGGTTAGGGAAGAACAAGAAAAGGCCCAACCCCTGGAGTCAAATCCTGATAGTACGGTTATATAATTAATCGGGGTTTGCTATCCCTATTCCACCTACTCGCAGATATCGCCATAATTGAAGCCGGTACACTCAAATGATAATAAATTTTCTTTATTTTTGGCTTCCAATACAACGGATATAGTCCCCAACTACTGACTTGTGAGTCAAAGCATAGTAATCATACCCACCTTCAATGAAAAGGATAATATTGAAGCGATCATTAAAAGCGTGTTTTCGCTTGAGATCCCTTTTCACATCTTGGTTATTGACGACAACTCTCCCGACGGAACCGGAGCTATTGTAAAAAAGGTACAGCAATCCTTTTCAGAAAGATTGCATTTGGTAGAAAGAGAGGGAAAAAACGGCTTGGGTACAGCTTATATAAGAGGGTTCCAGTATGCACTTGAGCATGGATATGATTACATTTTTGAGATGGATGCCGACTTTTCTCATAACCCCAATGATCTTGTACGTCTTCATCAAACCTGCCACCAGCAAGGATATGACGTGGTGATTGGTTCGCGCTATATCACAGGGGTTAATGTAGTTAATTGGCCTATTGGCCGAGTTCTTATGTCCTATTTTGCCAGCTCCTATGTAAGACTCATTACAGGGATGTCCATCAGGGATGCTACCGCCGGATTTATCTGTTATCGGAGGAGGGTACTTAAAAAAATAGATTTGAATAAGATCAGGTTTATTGGTTATGCATTTCAAATAGAAATGAAATTCACTGCCTGGAAAATGGGTTTCAAAATAAAGGAGATTCCAATTATTTTCACTGATCGCACCCATGGAGAATCTAAAATGTCTAAAAACATTTTGGCGGAGGCGATTTTTGGTGTGATCAAAATGAAGTTAAGCAGCCTCTTCAAAAAATACGAGCGGGTCAATCAAAGCGGATCGACTTAATTGGGTCAATTCTGGATACCAGCGAGCTAGGGATATAGAAGACGGCAGCAATTATCAAAAAAGCGACCAGATTGATACCTATTACCATGGGCCAGACCCAAGCTATGGGCACATGGTCCATATAATAGTTCTTGGGATCTAATGGAAAGATATGGGTATAATACTGGAGAGCTCCGAGACCTAAGCCGATCAGATTTCCTAAAAATAATCCTCTCCCCAGCAACCTTAAACCTTGATATACAAATATCTTTCGCACCATTGGATTAGGCGCTCCCAAAGCTTTCAGAAGCCCAATCATTTGCGTTCGCTCTAACATTAAGATCAATAGGATAGAGATCATATTAAAACTGGCAACCACCGTAAGCACAACCAAAATAATACCTTCATTCTTGGCTATTAGTTTCATCCAATCAAAGAATTGCATGTAACTGTCAGTGACATTTTGGGCATACAAATTATAGTCTAAAGTATTATAAAGTACCTCATCCACATCATTCATAGTGCTAATGTCCTCTACAAATAACTCAAATCCACCTACCAGGGTATCGTTCCAATTATTCAACCTTTGCACTAAAGCGATGTCTCCGATTATGATCTTATCGTCAAAATCTTCTAGTCCGGTATCGTAAATTCCACTGATGCTAAGCTTGCGTTTTCTCAATATAGGAGGGCTGCGATCAAAGTCCATAAAGTTGAGTACAGGCTCATCTCCTATTTGTAACTTTAGTAAATTGGCGATTTTTTGGCTGACCACCATTTCCTTTGAGCTGGTGCTATCATTGAACTGAATAAACCGACCCTTGGTTATGTTCTTTTGAAACCGTTCTTGATTAAAACTTTTCCCTACCCCCTTTAATAAGATACCCTGTATCTCATCCTCGGTTTGCAAAAGACCTGCAGTATTACCGTACTCCTGGATATGCTTGATAAAACTATAGTTTGATGGATTTTGATAAATATCATTGTTGATCGATATCGGACTTTCCTCAAATGAATTATCAAGAGTGAACTTTGCGATCCGAAAATGCCCGGTGAAGCTAACAATTTTCTCCTCTATCGTATTGGTAAAACCTTTTAAGATCAGTACCGAAATGATCATTACCGCGATGCTCAAACTGATCACTACTATGGCTACCTTTTGAACCGTAGAAGCAAAAGTACCCTGATCGGCGCGAATTCTTTTAGATATAAAATAAGGGAGGTTCAATATTATGACTTAATTTTGCCTGCTCAGCAGTTCAGACAAAAATAGAAAATAATCCTATGAATCACTTACTTTCCCTAGCAAGTCTTCTGCTTATTTTACTCTCTTGTCAGGCTAAAAATTCCACTCCAACAACGGATGCCCCACCAGAAATATCTGCAACTGACACTACGATCATCCTGGGTGCGGAACAATTGGATGCCTACTTACCTCTAATACAGAATCGTCCGATCGCGCTAGTAGTCAATCAAACCTCCCGGGTCGGCAGCCAGCATCTGGTAGATACGCTGTTAAGCTTGGGAGTGACCGTAAAAAAGGTTTTTGCACCTGAGCACGGTTTTCGGGGAGAGGCCGCAGACGGAGAAATAATCGCCGACGGCAAAGACACTAAAACAGGATTACCCATTATTTCTCTATACGGAAAACAAAAGAAACCAACTCCTGAACACCTGGAAGATGTAGAGGTGGTTATGTTTGATATTCAGGATGTCGGTACCAGATTTTATACCTATATCAGTACCATGCACTATGTAATGGAAGCTTGTGCCACAAATAAAAAGCAGTTTTTGGTTCTGGACCGCCCCAATCC
>JBPCUG010000660.1:0-5696 GCA_051011275.1 Cyclobacteriaceae bacterium
GGGTATACCTGACAACCATAGTGCAGGAATAAGCTTGAATCGAAGGACGGAGAAATTCAATCTATTTACCCAACTGGGGGTGGGTTACCGATCCTTACCACGGGATTCAGAAACCATCAACATTGACCGTCTAAACAACACTACAGTAAATAGTAATGGAACCGAATACCGGAACGAAACCTTTTACAACATCATTTTAGGAACTGACTACTTTATTAACCCCAAAAATGTAATTACCCTATCGGGCAACTTTGCTTATGAAGTGGAGGATCAACCCTCAAAATATTTTTTCAACTTCTTAGACGACTCCAATACTCTGGTATCCGAATGGAATAGAAGTGAAGTTACCGAAGCCACCAATCCCAAATACCAATATGATTTGCAATACAGCCGGGAATTTGAGGATAATGAAGAGCACATATTACTTTTCAGCGCCTTAGGCCGGTTCTTTGGTAAGGACCAATCATCGGAGTTTCTAAATACCACTACTCTTGGAAGTACGGTTTTCCCTCTTCAGCAGCAAACGGAAACTAATTTCCAGCAAGCAGATTATACCTTCAAGTTGGACTACACCAAACCGTTTAGTGACAAGGTCAAAATGGAAACCGGAGCTCAGTACGTGTTCAATGATGTAGGCAATGATTATGAGGTGAGAGATCTTTTGGACGGAGAGTGGGTAACTATTGATGAACTGACCAATAATTTCGAGTACGATCAAAAAGTTATAGCTGTATATGGAACCAGTGCTTATGAAGGGGACAAATGGGGAGTGAAGTTGGGGCTTAGAATGGAAAATACCGACTTGAATACCCTGTTGACCAATACTAATGAAGCCAATGACCAGAATTATACCAACCTGTTTCCTAGTGCCCATACTTCCTATAAAGTATCAAAAGAGGTATCTCTGCAAGCCGGCTATTCCAGAAGGATCTACCGCCCAAGGCTTTGGGACCTAAATCCGTTCTTCAACATTCGCAACAATTTTAACGTACGCACCGGAAATCCGAATTTACAGCCGGAGTTCACTGATTCCTATGAGTTTACTAGTATTTTGGAATGGGATAAGATCTCCCTCAATGCCGGTGTTTATCATTTATACACCACCGATGTAGTTGAACGGGTTTCTACTTTTGAAGACAACGTCAATACCACTAAACCAATTAATGTAGGTACCAATCAAGCCACCGGTTTTGAGGTGAATGCCAAATACGAACTGATAAAGTGGTTGACTTTAAACGGTGATTTTAACTACCAGGGATTCAACCGCCAGGGGGAATTTGAAGACCAAAATTTTGATTTTTCAGGGAACCGTTGGTCATCACGGCTCAATGGCAAATTCAAGTTGCCCGCCCAGATCGACCTGGAAGTGACCGGAAATCACCAATCGGGCTATCGCACGGTGCAAAGTGATATCTCCGGCGCTACCTACGCCGATATCGGATTGCGCAAAAAATTGATTGAGGGCAAGGCCGTGATCAATATTAGTGTCAGGGATATTTTCTCTTCCCGCATCCGGGAAAGTGTCACCGAACAACCGGAGTTTTACTTGTATAACTGGGGGCAACGAGGTCGATTTGTTACCCTGGGCTTTAGTTACGGGTTCGGTAAAGGGGAGGCTATGACCTATTCAGGTGCGCGCCGGCGCTTCTAATTCCTGCACAGAGATCTCATTTACATTTTGCCACTAGGTCTGCTTGAGTTAGGAGACCCTGCAATCGTCCATCCGGGTGAAATGCTAAGATCTTAGCTCTCATATCTCTCCATTTCTATCATTCTTTTTGGGCGTGGGAAATCAGAAATTTGGCAAGCCAGTCAGCATTTCCCCTGTCTTTAAATAATGATTCATCGCTTTTTCCCATGAATCCATCATAATATCGTAATCCTCCTTTGTAAATTCTTCTAAAACCTTGTCGCCCTTTTCACTTAAAGATGTTTTACTATAGGTTAGCAGGGCTTTGGTTTTTTCTTTGGTTATTGGGGTAGCTTGAATTTCCAATTTAGTAACCAATACACCGGGCACGTGATAGATCATTTCAACGTGACCTGTTTCAATATCATAATCGGTTACTATCCATACTATATCTTCATCTCCATGTGATGTTGTGAAGATGCAGTCTTTTTCTACTAATCCGGAATTACTATATACTGTTTTAGGATTCCAGTTCTCACACCAATCCAGCTCCCGTACAGGACAGTATAAAGGCATAATATCTTCTATTGTACCGTTAATTGTTTGCTCGTAGGTATGTGAAACTCTGTTGGGCTTTTCAATATTCATTTGACTGTGATTAATTTCAGAATCTTGTACATGGCCATGCTTCGTCATTCAAATTCATTTTCTTTAATGCATGCCGACAGCGGCTAAACACAATAAAGTATAGACCACCAATATTACGGAATAACCGCCCTTGTTGAAAATTCGTGCCAACAACAGTTTCACTTAGTATCTAAAATCTAAAATCTAATATCTATTGTCTAATATCTATCCTTATCTTTACAAAAAAAACTTGTATAAATCCCTAATCCGACCGTTGCTCTTTTTATTGCCGGCGGAAAAAGCCCATCACTTTATTTTTTCACTATTAAGTTTTCTTTCATTTATTCCTGGAGTTTCCTGGCTGTTGGATCAGTTGTTTGTCTATAAGCATCCTAATCTAAAACGGCAATTGTTTGGGCTCATTTTTGACCATCCTGTAGGACTGGCTGCAGGCTTTGATAAGGATGCCAAGCTGGTAAATCAATGGGGTCACTTGGGTTTTAGCTTTATTGAGATAGGGACGGTCACTCCTGAACCACAGCTTGGCAATCCCCAGCCGCGCTTGTTTCGCCTGCCAGCCGATCAGGGCTTAATCAATCGCATGGGTTTTAATAACCGGGGTCTGGGGCAAGTGAAAGCACGGCTGGCCAAGCGAAAAACCAGGCTTATTATTGGCGGGAACATTGGCAAGAATAAAAACACGCCTAATGAAACCGCCTATCGAGACTATATCAAAGGCTTCGAGGCTTTATACGAGGTAGTTGATTACTTCGCCATCAACGTGAGTTCCCCTAATACGCCCAACCTTAGAGCTTTGCAAGATAAAGAGCCACTTAAACATATTTTGCTGGAAATTCAACTGCTAAATGCTGCCAAACCAAGCCAAAAGCCCATTTTATTAAAAATAGCTCCTGATCTAAATAATGACCAGTTGAATGATATCGTTGATCTGGTAGGTGAAACGGGCATCGATGGGATCATTGCAACCAATACCACTATTTCCCGAGATGGACTGGCAACTGAGGCGGAAAAGCTGGCAGATATTGGTGCTGGGGGTCTTAGCGGGGCTCCTTTGGCTGGTCGATCTACTGAAGTAATTGCTTATTTGCATCAAAAATCGAATGGGTCGTTTCCCATTATTGGTGTAGGAGGGATCTTAAAACCGGCCGATGCTATAGAAAAACTTAAGGCTGGGGCCAGTTTGGTGCAGTTATATACCGGATTTGTCTATTCAGGCCCTGGGCTGATCAAAAAAATCAACCTAGAGGTGATAAAGGAGGGGTTATAAAGCAATATTATTGTTAGTTTTACGGTTTTAGAGGATCAATGGCCAAGAATACTTATAAGCAAAAAAAGACCAGAAAGAGGACTAAAAAGAAGTCGAAACCAATTAAGATCAATTGGGCTTTTTATCGTGATCGTCGGCTGCATTTGGCTATCGGTTTTTTTCTTCTGTTCGGCGCCTTGTACTTGGGGGTAGCCTTTGTTTCATATCTTTTCACTGGCAAAGCAGATCAAAGCTTGATTGGCACAGTAGGTACGAGCATCGCCGCTATCAAAGAGGCAGGTTTGGAGGTGAAGAACTGGCTAGGCCTGTACGGTGCACTCACATCTCACTACTTTATTTTCCGGTGGTTTGGCTTGGCTGCATTCCTGATCCCGCCTTTGATCTTTTTGATCGGCGCTAAGGTGGTCTTCAAAAAGGAATGGTTGCCTATCTATCGTACCTTCCTCTTCAGTTTGTTTTTTGTTTTCTGGATGGGATTGCTGTTGGGATACCTATTTCTGAATTATGATATTGGTTGGCCTTTCCTCAGCGGCGGGATTGGCTACGAGCTGGCTGTGATCTCTCACAGTCTCATCGGCTGGGGTACTTTCTTACTGTTGTTCCTGGCTCTGGCCATATTTGCTATTTACTTCTTTAACATTACCTCAATCGTTGGCCTACCCTCTCTGCCTTCCTTTAGCACTTCAACTGCCAACCACAATTCTGATTCTAGCTATTCAAATGAAAAATCTTTTGAAATAAAAGAAGATATTCCAGACCCCGAAGTAGATGTTTATACCGGCCGGGATGAGATCGCGGTAGAGGCCCAGGATGCCGAAAGCGATGCCTGGGTGGTAAAGGATGAAACATCAGATGAAGCCACTGAAGAACTTACCACCGACCCCAGTGTACCGCTGGACCTGGATACTTTGTTGGATGATGTGCTCAACGAGGCTAAAGGATCCGATACTGATGAACCCGCATTTTCCGTGGTCCAGGAAGAGGCCAAGGAAAAAACTATGGATCAGGCAGAAAACTACGATCCAACTTTAGATCTGGCCAAATATACATATCCAAGAGTAGATACATTACAAGAACATAGTTCCGGAGGCGCACAGGTAACTAAGGAGGAACTTGAACAAAAGAAAGATAAGATCATTGAGACACTGATCAACTTTAAGATCGGTATTTCCAGTATAAAAGCTACTATTGGCCCTACGGTCACACTATATGAGATTGTGCCGGAAGCTGGAGTAAAGATCTCAAAGATCAAAAACCTGGAAGATGATATCGCTCTGAGCTTAGCTGCTCTTGGGATCAGGATCATTGCCCCAATACCTGGTAAAGGCACCATTGGTATCGAAGTGCCAAATAAAAACCGGGAAATGGTCTCTATTAAATCGGTGTTAAGCACGGATAAGTTTATGCAGAGCGAAATGGAACTACCGGTTGCTTGGGGCCGTACCATTTCCAACGAAGTATATGTTTCTGACCTGGCCAAGATGCCCCACCTGCTGATGGCTGGAGCTACAGGTCAAGGAAAGTCGGTTGGTTTGAATGTGTTGCTCACCTCACTGATCTATAAAAAGCATCCATCTCAATTAAAATTTGTTTTGGTTGATCCTAAAAAGGTAGAGCTAAGCTTATTTAATAAATTGGAAAGGCACTTCCTGGCCATGCTACCTGATGGTCATGAAGCGATTGTGACTGAAACCAAAATGGTGATCAACACTTTGAACTCGCTTTGCATCGAGATGGATGCTCGGTATGATCTGATGAAAGATGCTGGATGCCGAAACCTTAAGGAGTACAATGCCAAGTTTGTAGCACGGCGATTGAATACCAATAAAGGCCATCGCTTTATGCCATATATAGTTTTGGTAATTGATGAGCTTTCCGACCTGATGATGACGGCTGGTAAGGAAGTAGAGCAGCCCATTGCACGGCTAGCTCAACTGGCACGGGCCATAGGTATTCATTTGGTGGTGGCTACTCAAAGGCCATCGGTTAATGTCATTACAGGACTGATCAAAGCGAATTTTCCCACACGAATGTCTTTTCGGGTGACCTCCAAGATAGACTCCCGCACTATACTTGACACCGGCGGGGCCGAGCAATTGGTGGGAATGGGTGATATGCTGCTTTCCCAAAATTCCAATATCATCCGTTTAC
>JBPCUG010000661.1:0-3261 GCA_051011275.1 Cyclobacteriaceae bacterium
CTTTTACTCTATCATCTTTATCCAATCCGGATACCACTTCGATATTTACTCCATCGGAAATCCCTGTTTCAACCTTTTTCTTCTCAAATTCATTTTCTGAAGTTTGCACCTCAGCAAATATCTCCTCGTCTTCGAAGATCAGGTTCTTTTCCTGGATGGCCAATACGTCCTCCTTTCTTTCAAATTCTATATCCGCATTTGCGCTGTAGCCAGCTCTTAAAGTTTGCCCCTCTGGGACTATCACCTCTGCCTTTATCTCAAATTTTATAGCTCCTTGGTCCTCCTTGCCCTTAGGCGCGATAAATTCTAGCTTAGCTTTTAGGCTGTCATCATCCAATGCACCGATATCAAGAAGCATTTCCATCCCTTCCTTCACTTTTCCAACGTCAGCTTCGTCAATTTTACCCTCAAAGATCAATTCGTTCATATCCGCTACTTCGGCTATGGTGGTGCCGTCATTAAAGGTATTGGTCTCAATGACAAAGTGTCCTTCCTTAACAGGCACATCAAGTACCATGCCTTCTACTGTTGATCGGACAATGTTTGAGGCTGTTCCAGCTCGTTTCGATGCACCTTCACGAACCAATTGCAAGTTGCTTTGAGCAGCGGATAGGTTCTCCTTTTTCAGATTATAATCTAGTCGAAACTGATTGTACTCATATTCTGAGATCACCTTTTCCTCAAATAGTGCCTGTTGTCGTTTGAATTCCTTTTCTGCGTTGTCGTGATTTATACGCGCAGTTTTTACCTGAGCTGCGGCGTTGTTCAATTGGACCACATTTGGTATGATTCTGATTCGGGCAATTATATCCCCAGATTTTACCTGCTGCCCCGCCTCGACGTATAACTGGTCAACTACGCCTGAAACTTGAGACTTAATTTCAACCTCTTTGCGGGGGGTTATAATTCCGGAGGCTACTGCTTTCTTAGCAATATCAGTAACAAACAGGCTGTCGGTAGCTACATCTTCATCCGAAGAACTGGCTGAATCAACCATCATGAATCCGAGAAAGCCAACCGAGGCAATCAGCAAGATGATCAATATTATTTTGAGAACTTTTTTCATAGTAGGTAGTATATTTCGGGTTTTAATGTTATTCAGTTCTTATTGCTTCTATTGGCTGTATGGCAACGGCCCTCGAAGCTGGTAATATGCCGGCTATTAGTCCGCCAACTATTAAGATGCCAAAACAACTCAGAATAATAATTGGGTCTAATTCAACTGCTCCAAATTCCTGAGCTCCTGCTAAAGCCACCCCCAAACCTTTTGCCAGGAGTAATCCAATGATTAATCCAAAGTAGCCTCCCATAAAAGTTAGAAATACGGACTCCTGCATGATCTCGGAAATGATCTTAAAGGGTGTGGCGCCAATGGCTTTCCTAATACCTAATTCTTTAGTGCGTTCTTTGATGATGATCAGCATGATATTACTCACACCAATAATACCAGCCAGAATAGTGGCGATGCCCACCATCCAGGTAAAGCTTTCGATGCCATCGAAAAGTCCCTGCATCTCGTCAAAACCCTCCTGGGCATTAAAATTTCCAATAGCATCTTGATCAAGTGGACTTATGTTGAGTCGCTCCTTAAGAAAGGCAATTATTTCTTCATTTACGTTCTCAACTCTATAGCCCTCATTCACAGTATATTCAAACCAATTCACTTCATCTCCTTTGTTGAAGGCTCGTTGAAAGGTTTGGAACGGTACAATTACTGTCGAGGCCTGTTGATCGTTACCACCGTCCTGTCGGAAAGGCCGGTACAGTCCCACCACCATAAAATTAGATTTGTTTATGCTTATGTATTGGCCTATAGGATCCTCATCTTCTTCAAAAAGTATCTTTTGTACTTGAGTGCCAATTACACATACTTTCCGGCTTTCAAGCATATCCTTTTGATTAATGAATCTTCCCTTTTCCATTATTCTGGATTCGATATTAATATGGCTGGGATAATCACCCATCACGGTAAAGTTCCCGATTTTACCACCCCGCTCTACATTTTCACCGCCACCCCAATCGTTCAATTGGTTGCGGGGAGAGAGGTACTCAATTTCCTTCCAAAATTTACCATTAATGGCATCAATATCTCGGTTACGAAATGAGATACTCCGCCCAGGTTGGAAACCTTTGTAAGAGATGGTAGTTCGCTGGCCCCACATGCCTCCGGCATTATTAGCATAACCGCTGAACATTGTTGTGATCCCATTTCTGAAACTTGTGCCTATGCCTAACATAAGAATGATCATAAACAAGCCCCAGCTTATGCCAAAAACGGTCAGGAAGGTTCGAAGCTTATTCCGACGAATAATACCATATATTTCTTGCCAGCGATCGAGATCAAACATATTATTTATTAGTTAAAATTTCACTATTCATCTTTCAAAGCCTCCACTGGCTGTATAAGTGAGGCCCTTCTTGCGGGGAAATATCCAGCTAGTGATCCGGCGGCAATCAGAATAGCTGTTGCCGACAGCACAATAATTAAATCGATTGAGGGGTCGCCAAAGAAATCTTCTGGGAACCCAAAGTTAAGCATCATGTTGAGGAGCCCTCCTTTGGTAACGAAAAGTGCACCACCCAATAAACCCAAGTAGCCACTGATTATAGTTATGATCATGGCCTCCATTAAAAATAGTCCCACAATGCTCCGGGGTGTGGCGCCTAGTGCCTTCCGGACACCGATTTCACGAGTGCGCTCCTGAGCGATTATTAGCATAATATTGCTGATCCCAACGATACCAGCAAGTAGCGTAAACACGCCAACCACGCCCAAGAATATTTTAATGCCACCAAATACCGCCATCCACCGATTGTATTCTTCTAAAACATTCTCCACACGCAACGCCTTTTCATCATTAGGTGAAAATCTGTGCTTTTCAGCTATTACATTACGAATGGTTTGCTCAGCCATCAAGGTAGCCGGGACGCTACTTGTATTGACAGTGAACATCATACTCTGTATATCGTTGCCTTTTCCATAAGCAACTTGAGCCGTTGAAAGAGGAACAATAATTCTTTTGTTCTCCCAGCGATTGTCTCGATCCTTAAGCATACCGATTACTGTGTAGGTCGAACCGGTAATTTGAATTTCTTTCCCAATAGGATCTACGTTACCAAATAATACATCCTTAACTCTTTGGCCTATTACAGCAACCCTTCGCTTTTCTTTTCTATCCAAAGGATCTAAAAAACGCCCTTTGGCCAGCTCATATGCGCGGATAACCATTAAGGCGGCATGGCATCCCAACACCACAAAAT
>JBPCUG010000662.1:0-5386 GCA_051011275.1 Cyclobacteriaceae bacterium
TACTGCCAATAGCTCATCGTATAGCCGGCGATCTTGATTTGGTTGCTTTATGTTTGCAGAGGATCCTTGCCATACCGGTTACTATCAAAACATCAGTTAGAGAGAAGAAGGAATATCTCCATCCCAAAGCAATGAATGAAAATGTAGTTGGAGTCGATTTCATCATGGGTCAACAGATAAAAGACTATTACCCTGAACTTGATGTAACCATAGGACCGGTAAACAATTTAACTGACTATCTTGAGAATGGCACCCACCATAGATTCCTCCAAACATATTATGAGTTCTTCCTGCCTGTGGAATACGAAGTGAATACTGAAGTTCTGGTGGATGCCTCCCAAGAGAAAAAAGAAAAAAGTTACGGCAGATTGGGATATACTGCCACTATTTAGTTGCAAAAAATAACAGGGATTTTGTATATTGATTGTACGTCTTTAAAAAGACTGCTGCAAAAACATATCAGAAGATAAATAGGACTTTTTTATGGCCCCTGGAGCATTTTTTAAAGTAGGCCTGATATTCATGATCATTGGAGCCCTAATATTTGGGGTTTTCGGAAAAGTTCGCCAGGTATTCGCACGGGATCGTAAGAAAGCACTCATCTATTTGTTAGGGGCTCTACTTAGTTTTGCCCTGGTGGGTCTTCTTGGACATAAAAGTGCCCTAGGAAGTTTGCCGCTACCTACGCTGATTATTTTTCAAGGGCTTTTCTTTCTTTTAGGCTGTTTGCACCTTTATTTGACAAGCACCTTTTTTCAATGGATGGAGGAAGATCGCTTTACTACCTCTTTTCTTTTTACCATGGGCTTATCCTGCTTAGGAACCTTCGTTTTTCTCTTAGTGGTAAGTCGAACTACTGATTCCAACTACAGCTATTTGTTCCTAAGTGCGGTGATAGCCTTTATTTTACCTTTTCTAATTTTAAAGACTTTCCATTTCGCACTGCTTGTCCCAATACCCATCTTCAAAAAATGGTACTATCCGGTGGAAAAAAAGATCGGCTATCCCAATGAAGAGCGATTGATAAACCCGATGGTCTTGAGTTTCTTATTTAGAAAGAAGCAGAATGATGAAGCAGTAACGAACTTTAGGGTTAAGGCTCCGGAGGGGATGGAGTTTGGAGAATTGTTCTACCATTTTATTAACGACTACAATGAACGTTTTCCCGAGAGTAAGATAGAAGTAGTAAATGGGGATTATGAAGCATCAGGATGGCTGTTCTATCTCAAACCTAACTGGTTTGGACATACACGCTATATCAATCCCAACAGATCTGCTTTAAGCAACGGCTTGAAAGAGGATCTATCGATCATTTGCCAACGCACCTAGAAACCTAAACCTAGATGTCATTACCGGTTCAATGAATTACAGATATTGAGCTCCCTTTTCACCCCATCTAGTTCAGATTTTAGCTCAGTAAGGTCACCATTGCATTCTGCTAATTTGGTTCCAGCCTGATCCAAGGCTCGCAATTGTTTCCTGGCTTCTTGAAGGTCAAGGAAAGTTTGAACTACATTGCTGTACATGGTATGCACGTGGTGGCGATCGGAAGGGTCTAAAGACTGTCGCAGATCTTGTAAATCAACCAACTTGGCGCCAATTAGCTGATCCATATAGTAGGCATTTGTCTCTGGTAAGTTCAATGAATCAAGCAGTCCCAAAATGTTTTCCATTTCTTCGGCAAATTTCTGCTGAAATTCTAGGGACTCAACTATTTGCTCATTGCTTTCTCTGAATAATTTATTCTCTTTTACCGGAACCTGAAAGGTCCAAAAAACTGATAACATGATCAATGCTAAGCAGCTCACAAAAAGGAGCAAGAATTTTAAAAATGCCAGTCGGCGGTCTTTGGTATTTAATGGTCTCATGGTGAAAGTATTTTTATTCCGCTAAAAAACTACCTTTGGGTGTAGGCGCTTTCTCAGGTTTCAATAATTCTTCTTTAACAAAAATATGGGAGTCCCCTCTCTTACCTATGTAATCGAGCTCGGATAGCTTCATAAATAAGGAGGCAATCATTTGAACAAAGTATTTTGCCTTTTCCGCGGCTTTAGCAATGTTCTTATGATCATACTGCAATCCTGTAATATCGCCTAGTGCATTTTCGAATTCGGCCTGGTTGAGGTCACACCAATTGGTAAAATAATTAAGCAATTCTTCCTTGCCAACGCCCTGCCGGGTATCAATTGTATTCTTTATCAATCTTGCCAATGAAGCCACCGGAGTGATCATTTCAATAGGGGCTTCATGTTTCACAGTCCACTTAAACCTTGGAATGATTTCGCTTAAGAGAAGTAGCATTTGCTCTCCTAAGTACAACACTATTTTTGCCAAATCATTCATTTGACGTTTCTGGTGGATCTTTTGGATCACCTTCAAGACGCTGAACTCCAAATTGTGCATCAGCTTTTCTAGCTCTCCGTGATATTTTGTCAAACTTGGATGGCTATTCACTGAAGTACAAGGTGGAATATAGTATTCATCCAAAACTGCCTCACCCTCTTCGATAATGATCCTACCTAAAGTAATATGATGCAGACCCATCTCGCTTGCTCCAGCTTGCTCATCAGGTATCAAATCCAACTTATATTCCGGTATCGTATAAGGATGCCTCGGAGGATCTTCATCGGGATCGGCCGGACCAAATGGAATCTTTTGGAAAGGGTTAACCGTAAGTACTGCCCATAAAATTTGGGTTTCGTTCTCAGTTATCTCTTGGGTGATACCTAAGAGGTCCGAAGCTGCATCCAATTGAGAAGCTGCCTGCTCAGATATTTCTATCCTACAACCTCCTTGGGTAATGGCGTTACATTCTAATACCTTAACCTGCAATTGGCTTTGTTGATTCAATTCCAAGAAAAGCTTCAAGCCTTCTCCATTGAAACCAGAAAACGGAAGTAAGCCATAATTTTGTTCGTTTATATTTTGGCTTAAAGCATCCCGCATTTGGTCCACAAAAGCATTGTCAGAACTAACAAAATGGTCCTTGTTGATCTTCATACCGTCAATCCAATGAACAGGGTGGTGCTTGGTGGGTATATATGACATAATTTTATTCTTTAAAACAATTCAAACTTTCTACTATAATTGATCTTAAAAGTCACAATGCAATTTTTATCATGGGGATCCCGATAGACCTCTATCTCCTTGATGCGGATAGTTTTTCCTTCGATTTTGGAGAAGAATGTAGCCATGCTAATGGTTCCATTATTTACATCAACTGAAGTCCTTTCCAGGGTACCATTGCAAAAGAATTTCATGATATCCGGTCTTAATTCCCGCTGCTCCGAAACATCTAAAACCATGGCCTTTAACTCAAGATCAGAAAGGGTTTCCTCCTCAACTTGTACTTCTTCCTTTGGCAGATTATAATCTTCTGGGGAGTCCGGTATATATATAGGTTCCCGACTTCTTTGTCGACTTCTGGGAGGTCTCGGATTTTCAGCAGAAGCAACTTCACGTGGAATCACCTGGATCTTCTTCTGGGCAATGTATTTTATATTTCCGTTCACAACCAGTGAGATAGTTTTAATACCAGTGGTACTGTAAACATAGACCGGATTTTTTTCGGTAGCATCGATACCGACATTTTCCCCGAACCGCCACTCCCAGCTAGTAGAATAGGGGGTTTTATCCTCAAAAGTCACTTCATCTCCTACCCTAACGGTTAGAGGCCGGTCAAAATGAGGAATCATGCTGGAGTCATAAGGGGACATAGCCTTTAGAATTGTTATTGTACGATATTCTGAACATCTTCCATTTACTGTAAGGTTCACATTATAGGTTCCCTCTTTGCCGTACTGGTGAATGGGAAATTTCAAGCGGGAGACTTCAGTGCTATCTCCAAAATCCCATTCCAATCGATTTGCACCGGGAGTATAATCATAAAACTTCACCGACTCGCCTGCACGGTGCTGGTTGGAAGATATTTGAAAATCAATTGGAGGGCATTCTTCGTGACTATACAACCGATAACTAAATGTACCAAGGCTTAGAAAAATCATAACAGCAAAAAATACCCAAACGCTTTTATCCATATGATGGGTAATTACCTTTCCTTCTCCTTGTCCATTGGATGTAGGGCCACCTTCCATTTTTACTGATCCTAATGTATATTTTTAAGTATATATTTTATTGCTAACTATGACTCGATACGGCAATATGTTAGATGATCGCTCCTTTAAGGTAATCAACAGATCTTCACACAAGTAATCCCAATCGGAAGTTTTTAACTTTGTATCTTTTGCCGGTGTTATGAGCACATCTAGTGTTCTTTGAAGTCCTTCTTTAGAAGAAAGAGCACTTGAAAAGTTTTTCTGTATCTCGACCTTTTCTGCCTGATCTTCAAAACGGGAATAGCACAGCGCTTTCACATCCTCCGACGTAACAATCCGCTGGCGGGACAACAACGCTTTTCGGTATGCGTTGAGCCTGCCTTCCATGTCCAAACGATCCCGGCCTCCGGAACTAGTCCTTAGTAACACCGCAGATTCCTCTTTGATATCCGCTCCCCGATAGTTGTTTAGTTTGCTACCGCTTCTCAAATTATTTGCCTGCTTTCCTTTTGTAGACCAGTACTCTAAAAAGACATTATCGTTTATATTTCTCGCCTTAAGCATTAAATAGGTAGTACTTTCCTTTGCCGATGCTACACTATCTAATTTTTGTTCTAACCGGAAGATGATTTGATTGAGTTTCTTGACATCATTTGATAGCATATCACGACCCATACTAGAGAATGCGGCGCTTTCATCTTTCAGTAACTCAAGCAAATGGCTGGTGAACTCGCCAGCGCTACGATTATCAAATCGGCCAACCCCCTCACTTCTTACCAGCAGACTGCCTGGTTCCAATTCAGCCAGGGTTTTTAATGATTCGATCCCATATCGCCATCCATCCAGACCTTCGATGTTTTTTATATCTAAAAAAGCATCCGTGGTTTCGAGTGGAACAATATTCAGATACTCTTTTAAACGAAAGCTTCGGCGGTGAAGTCTCTTATTTACCACCGGGAAGGCATTTATGGTACAGAAAACATTAGCTAAAATTGAGGTTGAAATAGCTTCTGGAAATCTTACTTCAATCCAATGAATTTTTTCACTGTTGTCGTCCTTAATATCCCCGAATACCTCTGTAATTGGTTGAGCATTTTTCTTATTTGGTGATAGCGATACGTCGGAATCGATAGTAACAAACTGATCCCTGTAGAAATTATTTACATGCCGACTAATTTTCTGCGAGATGTTGGATCTGTTTTTTAGAACCGCCTCTGCGTCGGCCTCTTTGGTAAACTGTTCCTGTAGTCCTGAGCAGGTTGGAACTTGTTCTCCATCGATAAACCACTTCGCCTTTTTCAGATTATGCAGAAACAACTTAAGCCTAGAAC
>JBPCUG010000663.1:0-8319 GCA_051011275.1 Cyclobacteriaceae bacterium
CTCCGGATATATGGATCATCTTTTCGGAAAGTCTAAAAGAAGGCTCTTCATGGATCACCCGGAAACCGTAGTTGAAATCGGTTCAGGAGCGGGAGCTAATATGAGATATCTTAGAAAGGGAACCAAGTTGATCGCTATTGAACCTAATGCTCACATGCACGCTAATCTTAGAAGGAGCGCTGATAAATACGGAATACATCTGGAAATAAGATCTTTGATCGGAGAATCTATTGATTTACCGGATAGCTCGTGTGATTTCGTAGTTAGTACTTTAGTTTTATGCACAGTTGAGGATCCTACTCAGTGCATTAATCAAATTGCCCGGATCTTAAAGACTTCGGGAGTATTCGTTTTTATTGAGCATGTTAAGGCTCGGGAAAATTCAATATTTGCCTTTATTCAGAGCCTTATTCATAAGCCTTGGCATTGGTTCTTTGAAGGTTGCCATACGAATCGTGACACAAAGTCTTTATTAGAATCAAGCGGATTTAGTATTTTGGAATTAGAAGAGTACAATTTATACTCACCATTTATTCCAATTATTCCGCAAATTCGCGGAAAGGCAATAAAATGAATTGACATAGCTTCACTTGGTAAAGCGACTTATAACATTGCATAACAACAATAGCGGTTTGAAAGCGTATTTCTACCGCTATTGTTTTTGACGCAAAGAACACAAAGTTGAAAAACGCAAAGGGACTAAAGTTTTATTGCTTTTATCAAGCTATATTAGGGGAGGAAAACGCAATTGCGTTTAGCCAATTGTTGTGGTGCATATGAAGATATGGGATTAGTAAAAAATAAATCTAGCAAGTAAACTAATATGTTATGCTTTATAATGTAGAAACGCCAGGTGAATATCTCGATGAACTTGAAAAAGATTGGAGAAAAGTCAAACTGCTTGAAGTTCGAGAAATGATTAAGAAAAATGGACCAGAATTAACCGAAGGAATTAAATACAAAATGCTATCGTATGAGTATGCCGATAAATTGATCTTCAGTTTAAATGCCCAACAGGCTTACGTTAGTCTTTATGTTGGTACTGTGGACAAAGTTGAAAATGCTCGAAAGTTGCTGGAAGAATTTAATATTGGGAAAGGATGTATTCGAATAAAAAAAAGTATTGATTTACCAGAATCGAATCTTGAGAAATTCATTGCAATGACAATTGAAGTATGGAGAAAGGGGGGCGAGACCGATTGTTAAATAATACTTCTGCTATACTTAGTCTTATCTTACTAAGGAACCTTGTTCCCTAAGTGAATCGAATAAAAAATATACTATTTGACCTTGATGGCACTATTATAGAGCCGCAAGAGGGAATAATTAACTCAATACTTTTTGCCTTGGACAAATTGGGCATTGAGGAAAGGAACAAAGAGGCATTAAAAAGCTTCATTGGACCTCCATTAATCGACTCATTTACTAATCGCTACCAGTTAGATACAGAAAAAGCAAAAGAAGCAGTTGGATATTATCGTGAATACTTTTCTGGAAAAGGGATCTATCAGAACACCTTGTATCCGGACATTGTGGAGGTCCTACAGCAATTGAGAGAGCACAATTACTATCTTTTTTTAGCTACCTCAAAACCAACAATTTACGCAGAAGAAATACTGGTCAATTACAAAATAATGGAACCTTTTAAGGGCGTAGTGGGCAGTAATCTTGACCACACAAGAAAAGATAAAACAGAAATAATTGATTTTGTGATAAACACCTACAAACTTGAGAGAAGTGAAACATTAATGATTGGCGACAGAAAGTATGATATCATTGGTGCTAAGAACAATTCAATCAAATCAGTTGGTGCAGTTTATGGGCACGGAAATTTAAAAGAGCTGAAAATAGCAGGAGTTGATTTTGTAGTCAATAATTGTAAAGAATTATTTAGTATAATAACAAGCTAAAAGGGTATAGTGCGGCCAATATCTTTAGGTATTTAGTGCCTTAGGAAGTCAGCTAACTCTTAAGTTCAATTTCTATCAAAAATTAAATATGAAACCACTCAAATACTTACTCATCCCGTCTCTACTAGTTCTTACTAGTTCGTTAAGCCTGGCACAAAGTAAGCAGGATACATTGAAGGTACTTTTTGTTGGAAACAGCTACATATATGTTTCCAATATCCCGCACTTAGTCTCGCTCATTTCCGATAGCACACAAACCAAGCTGGTAACCTCAAAAAGCACTGCTGGCGGCGCCAGATTAAGCCATCACTGGAGAGGTGAACGCGGACTAAAGACCAAGGAACTAATACAAAAGGGTGATTTCGATATAGTAGTTTTGCAAGAACAAAGTATGGGCACCATTGAGCAGCCCGACAGCTTTCTGATTTACTCCAGAAAGTTCTCGGATTTTATTAGGAAGCATGAAGGTCAACCTTATTACTATGAAACATGGGCCCGAGAGAAAGTGCCTCAATTTCAGGAGACCATAACAGCAATGTATAGCCGGGCTGTAAACGAAAATGGTGCTGGTCTCGTGTCGGTTGGTGAAGCCTGGGCATTGGCGAAAAAACATAGACCTGAAATAGAATTATATCAATCCGATGGGAGCCATCAATCTCCTTTGGGAGCCTTTTTAGCAGCATGTGTATTTGTAAAAGCTTTGTCAAAAGAAGTACCGGAGAAATTACCTCATGGGTATGGGGTGTTGGATACCAATAGAGAATCGGTTAGACTTGTACAGCTTGATCCGCTTGACGTTACATTTTGCTTAAAGGTAGTGGATGAGTTGTCCAGATGACAGGCCAGAACAATCTACAGACCTTTCTAACTAAGAGCGCAATGCTGAGTAATACCGCTGGCCGAATCCGCAAAGGAACCTTTGAATAATTTGTTATGAAGCCAAGAGTGAACCGTCGATCCTTTCTTAGAACAGCAATTTCCTTGGGTGTACTCATGCTTGGTTCGAACAGGTCTAGTGCGAAAGGGACCTCTGAAGGATTTTTTACTATTGACTTTCGAAAGGGTCACTGGTGGTTGATCACTCCTGAAGGGGAGCCATTTTTCTCAATTGGCCTGAACCATATCGATCCGGCAAGCTTGAGGTATCCGGAAAATATTCATATCTGGCACGACAAATATGATGGCAGCACAATCAAGTGGCTCAAGGAGTCGGTGGCTAAAAATCTAAAGAAGTGGGGTTTTAATACCGTTGGCTGGGAACAGGAAGTGACAGTGCGAAACTGGAGACATTCTCGATCCTTTACTTCAGAAGAATACAGAGCACTCAACATGCCGTACTGCCATATGCTTCCTTTTACAGAATCTCATCAGTGGGAACAGTATACACGGCATTTCGACTTCAAAAGCTCTGAGTGGGAGGAGTGGTGTGAATACGTAGCACGCTCACACTGCGCTGAATTGGGTGAGGATCCAAATTTGATCGGGTACTTTTACAGCGATTGCCCAACCTGGATCCACGAGCGCGATAAAAACAAATGGAGAGGGCCTATCTTTGACCCTGAACGACTCAAGACTGAAGCAGGCCGAAATGAACTTTCCAGCCTGGCACAGCGCTACTACAAAACTACTCATGATGCTATCCGTCGTTATGACGAAAATCATCTGATCCTAGGTGACCGGTATGAAGCCAATGCGCCGATTGCGCAAGAAGTCATTGAAGCTGCCTTGCCATATGTTGATATACTCTCATTTCAAGATTTTCGGGATCCGGTCACCCATCTTGAGGATTGGCACAAAAGGACCGGGAAGCCAGTGTTGCTTGCCGACGCGGCCAAAATAAAATGGCTTACTAAACCAGGCGAGTTTACTCGGAACAATGGTCGGTGGTATGCGGAAACACTTGATCAGCTGCACAAAAATCCAGGTTGTGTTGGTTTCCATCTCTGTGGTGCTTATCAAAGAAATAAAGCCCGGCGGTACGGGCTTTTAGATGAAAATGAAAATCCGGATATTGAAAACATAACGCTGATAAGGGCGGCCAACCAGAAAATTAGCCATTGGATGGGTGAGAATTTCTGAACAATTTAAATTTTCTATCTTCGTATGCAATCCACTTCGTATTTGCCAGCATTGGTCCCATAACCATATGTATGAGATCATAGTCGCAAAGTTTTATTGCCATTATCAAGCTATCTTTAGAGAGCAAGCACAGGTGCAAAAAAAAATAAAGATCAGAAATGAGACGTTTAATATTATTCGGACTTATTGCCTTACTCGGATGTTCAGATAACGAAAATGCTATAGAAATAACTCCAGCTGCAAAACCAGATGAAAAAAAAGTTTTTCACCTGGGCCAGGTTTATGCTGATATCGATTTCAGCGGCGCGCGTCTAAACGAAATGATAAAGATTGACGATTCAACTTATGAAGCTTTCATCCATCCTGAAAATGAACCAATCAATAATAGTCCTTGGTACGGATTTAGACTCTGGTCAGAAAAGAAAATGAAAATTAGTTTAGGAATAAATTATAAGGATGGATATACGCATAGATATATTCCAAAATTGAGTCACGATGGCATTTCCTGGGAACCATTGGAGGAGGCCCATTATGAAATAGATAAAAGCACAATAAGATTAAGACTAACATTGCCTCCTGAGAAACTATGGATCTCTGCTCAGGAGAATCTTAATTACGATAGAATAGATCAATGGCTGGATTCACTTTCGATAAGGGAATACGTTGAGAAAGAAGTTATAGGAAAGAGTGTTCTAGGACGTCCGATAAATTTATTAAAGGTAAAGAATGGCTCACCCGAATATGCTCTCATTTTAATCGGTAGGCAGCACCCGCCGGAAGTGCCGGGTGGTACGATTTCATTAGTGAGCTTTATTCATACCATCTTAGCTGACGCTGAGTTGTCGCAAAAATTTAGAGATAAATTCGAAGTAATTGTAATTCCGCTGTTAAATCCGGATGGGGTTGATGAGGGGAATTGGAGATCCAATGCCAATGGAATTGATTTAAACCGGGATTGGATCCAGTTTAGCCAGCCGGAAACCAAAGCGGTTAAAGATTGGGTATTTCACTCTAACAATGACAGAAGATTTGTTTTCGGTATTGATTTTCATACCTCTTATAGTGGGCCATATCTACTTACTTTGGATACGTTAGAACAAGAGGTCGAACCTCAAATCACTTCACAGTGGATAACCAGCATAAAAGATATGACAGGAGACACTTTGGATATTCGACCACGTCCGCAATCGTTGCCCTACTGTTATAATTGGTTTATTAATGAGATGGAGATAGAAGCGGTCACATTTGAGGAAGGGGACGAAATAGACAGAAAGGTTGTGCGTGAAAGGGCTCAAAACTATGCAATGGCATTAATGGAAGTGTTGATGGAAGAATTCCCTTAAAATGCGTCAAATTTTTGCATAAATGTTAAGCCCATTAGCTTGATGAATTTAAAAAAGAAATCAAATAACTAAAATGAGAGCTTTTACTAAAACTAGATATGGAGGACCGGAAATCCTTCATTTCGATGAGGTTGAAAAGCCTACCGTGAAAGACAATCACATTTTGGTTAAAGTAAAAGCGAACTCAGCAAACCCTGCTGATTGGCACATTCTTCGAGGAAAGCCTTTTTTTGCGCGCTTCTCGTTTGGATTGTTAAAGCCAAGACATAAAATCCTAGGGGCTGACTTTGCCGGTGTTGTTGAAGAAGTTGGAAATAATGTAACTCACTTTAAAGTTGGAGATCGGGTGTTTGGATCCACACTTGAAGGCGGGGCTTTTGCCGAATATGTTTGTGCACCGGCAAATGTTTGTGGCATTATTCCCGAAGGATCTAAATTTCCTGAAATGGCAAGTACCCCAATCGCGGGGATTACGGCTTTACAGGCGCTTAAAACTCATGGGAAACTCAAGGAAGGAGAATCGGTTTTAATCAATGGTTCTTCAGGCGGTGTTGGTCATTTTGCCGTACAAATTGCAAAGGCCTATGGTGCTAAAGTAACTGCTGTTTGTTCAAGTAAAAACAAAGACTTTGTGAAGGACTTAGGTGCTGATGAGGTTATTGCTTATGACAAAGAGAGTATTTATGAACACAATCGCAAATATGACCTCATTGTCGACACCAATGGCAACCTTTTTATGCGGGACTTTAAACGCATGGGACACCGAGGTGTGCTAGTCGGGTTTACCACAATGAAGCACATGATATGGTTACTCATTAAAGCAGGTTTTAGTAAATTTCCTTTGGCTCAGTTTACAGCAGAAGCTAACACCAAAGATATAGAGACATTAACGACTTTGATACAGAGCAGAAAAATTAAAGTTCATATTGATAAGACTTATCCATATCATAAGATTCCCGATGCCATCAGATATATTGAAGCTATGCGAACCAGAGGAAAAGTGGTAATGCTTTGGGAATAGTGTCTCCCGACACGGTATTAAATGCCTCCATTTCCAATTAACCAAAAAACCCTTTCCTACAAACAGTAGAAAGATGAAAAACGCAAAGGCAGCAATTATTTATTGCCTTCATCAAGCTATATTTAGAGATAAACGCAATTGTGCTTAGCCAAATGCTGTAAATCATAAAAAATTGTAAAAGAATTGAATCTAGGATTACTAAAAAGTATAATTGGCTACATAAAGCTAGCGATCTTTTTGTCTTTCGTTTTCATTTATTCTTGTTCAAAGCAAAAAGAGAAGAATATCGAAATGAGCGATGTTTACCCATGGTGTATTGTGGCCTTTGACTCATTAGAAAGATCATCGGCTGAACGAATAAATATGTTGAAGAAACTGGGCTTTGTTAAATATGCTTATGATTGGCGAGACAAACATTTGGATGAAATGGATCGTGAACTTGAATTGGCGAAAGAAAGCAATATCGAGGTCATTTCTGTTTGGCTGTGGCTTAATGCAGAAAGAGACAGCCTTGGTAAGCTAAGTTCATCGAATGATAGAATATTTGAAATCTTAAAAAAGATACAACTTAGAACAACCTTATGGTTGAGTTTTAGCAATAATTTCTTTGATGGTCTCACTCAAGAACAATCAATGAGCGTAGCTATTGATATGATTAAATTTGTCAATGCAAAAGCTGAAGAAATAGGTTGTCAAGTGGCATTGTACAATCATCATGGTTGGTTCGGAGATCCTAGCAACCAAGTTGATATTATTAAAGCACTACCTCAATGCAGCTTGAGTATTGTATATAACTTTCATCATGCTCACGAATACTTAGAGGAGTTTCCTCAGATAGTAAAAAAGATAAAACCATATTTATCCTGGGTTAATTTGAATGGTATAAAAGAAGAAGGTCCACAAATTCTACCTATTGGTGAAGGTGATTATGAATTCGAAATGATAACGCTGTTAATTAATGAAGGATTTGAAGGGCCCTGGGGAATATTGGGACATGTTGAAAGTGAAGATGTAAAAAGAGTTCTGGAACGGAATATTGAAGGATTGAATTCATTGGAAATTAAAGCAGAATCAAAATAAATGAAAGATCTAAATCATAAGTGAATCTTTTTCCGGATGATGGTCACTTCTTCAGCACTTACCTCATCCTGATGATTGTTTAGCGTGGCCTTAACATAATTCAATATTTCAGCTATTTCCTCGTCGTTTAGCGAAGCTGCAAAGGAGGGCATAACTGCATTATATACCGAGCCCTTAACTTCCACTTCTCCTGATAGTCCACTCAGCGTGGTTTCTATCAACTTGGTTTTGTTGTTGACCCATTCGTTATCCAGCAGTGAGGGAACGTAATCGAGTATTCCCTTGCCGCTGGGCAAATGACATGGGGCACAGTGTTGAACATATAATTCTGTGCCTGGTATGTCAAAGTTGATGCGCTCCTGGGTAAACAACCGAATCTGTGCGGAATCCTCATCAACTACGGCCAGGTCGCGATATTCGTCTCCTCCGCTTGCAATTGGCGATAATTTAATTATCCTGTCATTTCCATCAATTGGAACATTTTCATACATCCAGGGATGCCGGTTAATATGCCAATCGGTATTACTGGTGATTAGGTAGACATCTCCTGAAGAGGAAACACATAGATCTCGAAACCTGCCAAATTGCTTTTGCAAATAGATCTTTTTGGAGACAATTTCCTCTCCGGAATCATCCAAGCTTAAGACTTGCAAGGAACGACCTTTTAAACTAGTGAGCATTAAACTATTTTGCCATTCAGGAATAGATGGATGATCATAAAAATCCAATCCGGCGGGCGCAATAGTGGGCGTCCAGGCAATAAGCGGTTCAATCACTGAGGTTGTATCACAGTAGGTCAACTCATTTTCTTTGTCGCAAAAGCCCTCCACATATGGCCAACCGTAATCGCCGCCGGCTTTAATAAGATTTAACTCATCATCATTAT
>JBPCUG010000664.1:0-2859 GCA_051011275.1 Cyclobacteriaceae bacterium
ATCCGGAGGTCTATCCTTGCAGAGTCAAGAATTGGCCATGTGGTTGGCAAGATGTGGCGCTCAGTCAGTGGTTATCACGGATTGTGAGCAGCAACCATTGTACCAGGAGTCCACAATCGGCGAAAACACTACATGTATTCAAAGCAGATTGAACACTACAGATAGGCCACAGGTTGAAAAGCTTTGGCACCGTATACACAAAGGAGCAGGCGGGGTAAGAGGAATATTTATTCTGCCAAGGTCAATGGAAGATGGAGTACTAAATACCATAACCGTGGAGAGCTTAAAGGAATCCATGTTTTACAATACACAGCCAGCTTGGAACTTGCATGAGGTTTCAGTAAATACCGACTTAACATATTTTGTTTGTTTCTCATCCAACGCGGCAGTTTTAGGCAGCCCCGGCCAGATTAATTATGCGGCATCAAACGCATTTCTGGATCAACTAGTACATTTGCGACGTCAAAGCAAAATGCCAGGCGTAAGCATTAATTGGGGGCCTTGGTTGTCTATAGGGGCAGCTTCCAAACTATCGGAGCAAGGGAAAAAACACATATTGGATCAAGGATGGCAGCCCTTGGAGACCGATATTGGTTTTAGCGCCTTGGATTATATTATGCAAGACCAGAGACCACAAATTGCAGTTTTACCGGTAAGTTGGGAAGTGCTTATAAAAACAATTCCTGATTATGTAAAGCCTTTTTATAGTGCCCTTGTAGATACTAATGATACCGGAGACTTGTGGAGCTTGGACGATATTAACAATTTACTAAAACAAGCCTCCCCAGCTGATAGGCCTGAATTAGTGTTGTCCTATATTCAAAAAACTGCGGCAAAAATTTCTGGATACCCTGAGACCCGTTTTAAGCCTAATGGTACTCTTCTAGAGTTTGGTGTCGACTCGTTAATGGCCGTAATGGTGGGAAATAGGATAAAATCTCAGCTACAGATAAAAATACCTTTAAGTAATTTGATAGATGGGTCAAATCTTCATGAAATTGTAAACCAACTGGTAGAGAAATGGAACGACCAAGTCTAAGAATGATTACTTAATACCTATTTCGGGGGGAGGCTTCTTTTTTTGTCCACAAGTTTAGTGAAGTAAAAGTGGAGGGTTTCCTAGTTCAAGTATTTGCATTTGCCTTAAAAATGATGAAATAGGCATCAATTAATTCATCCACGACCATTCGATGCTGGCCATCCAAAAGAAGCTCACCAATTCCTTTTACGCCTTACTTGCTTTGCCCGCAACCGCTATGGGCTTTGCCCTGTCGGTCCAGATCTCGGCTTTAAGCTGGATCCTTTCGACTAAATACGGCCTGAAGATTGATGAGATAGGATTGGTTTGGGCAGCCGGTCCGATTGCTGGGATTTTTGGGCAGATAATTGTTGGTTTGATCAGTGATAACGTTTGGTTTTGGGGAGGCAGACGCAAACCATTTATCCTTATTGGCGGAGTGATCGCTGCCCTGATGCTCCTTGCATTGCCTAGTATCGATATCATCTCAACTTCATTGGGTTTCGAGGGTATTTTGGCTGTGGCTATTGCTGTGGCGCTGAGCTTAGATCTTGCCATTAACATCAGCTTTAATCCCACCCGATCGGTGATTGCCGATGTTACTCCGGAAGGGACGGATCGCACCAAAGGCTACACCTGGATGCAAACCATCTCCGGCACTTTTGGAGTGTTAGCTTATTTTATTGGCGCTGTCTGGAACAATTATGTGCTGATTTATTTTGGCGTTGGATTGGTGTTTTTGTTTTCATTTGTTCCTCCGTTTTTTATCGAAGAGCCTCGAAATCTACAAGTCCAAACCAGTAAGGAATCGGGCAAGTCCTATTCGATTTGGGCCATCCTAAAAATCATCCAACCGCTTTGGGGATTTTTACTTTATGGCATTTATGGGATCACCATGAAGATCATTAGAGGAGAGGAAGCCGCAGAACCATCTAATTATTATGTTGAATATTTTCTTGGAGGCCTTACTGTTGTCTTGATCATTCAAGCTCTGGCGAGGTCAGAAAAAGGGAAATCAAAAGAAGAAGCTGGGGCCATAGGGTTCAAAAAGATATTGGCAGCACATGCCTTCACTTGGGTGGGCGTGCAGTCCATGTTTATTTACATGTTTCCCTATGTCCAGCAAAAGCTTCCTGAGCTATCAGAGCTGGATGGCGGAAAAGTGATCTCGTGGAGCTTTCTGGTATTTAATTTGGTAGGCGCGCTGTTGCCTGCTTTCGTATTGGAGCCTATGACAGAGAGGATTGGCCGGGTTAAAACGCATACTATCTGCATTGGTATAATGGCCGCCGGTTATGCAGGTATTCTGTTTTTTGGTTTCAACCAAACCGTTATTTACATTTTCATGGCCGTGGTAGGAGTGGGCTGGGCAGCTACAGTTAGCCTACCCTTTGCCATCATGTCTCAGAAGATCAACCCGGCCAAAATGGGCTTGTATATGGGGTTGTTCAACTTATCGGTGGTGCTTCCACAACTGGTAGCCAGCCTGGGCATTGGTATCGCGATGGAGCTGGCTGATAATAAAAGTTTGCTTTTTATTATTTGTGCCCTATCCCTAGCCGCATCAGCAGTGGCATGGATGTTTGTCACGGAAGATGAGGCCGATGGTGGAGCACCAGCGGCGCCTGCTTCAGGTGGGCATTAGGAATGGTCCACAGTCGACGGTCCACGGAATTACCATTGATCTGACCATGCATTCAATATTCCAGTATTCCATTCCGTTACTACAACTATGTCAATAACCAATTTCACCGTAGTCTGTTGACCGTTGACTGTCGACTACTAACTAATACTGGACACTTACCTCATTAACCTTCCCAGTTGCATTGAACCGAACATGC
>JBPCUG010000665.1:0-8954 GCA_051011275.1 Cyclobacteriaceae bacterium
CCTCCCGATACTTCCCATCTTTAAATGTGTATCTCCCACCCCCTGCATTAAGCAACTCCCCTTTCTCGCCGTAGGAGGCCCAGGAGAAATGATTTTTGGTTAAGTGCTTAACATAAGTAACTATTTGAGGTACTTCGCTGTATTCGGAGTCCCCTCCGTATTTGTATTTGATCAAAGTCCAGGAGCCCTCCAGATTGGCTCTATCCATGTCTTGTCCATTAACCAAAGCAACAGGGAAGCATATCAGTAGTAAAAAAGATAAGAAGTTGTTTTGTAGCTTTCTCATGGTGGGTAGTGGTTGGTTAAAAAGTATACCTCAACGGTCAATATATTCTGACCAAATCGACTATGTTTAATATAACCAAATCTTCGGTAAAAATCAACTTGTCAAGCTACCTGATTAGGCGACTTGATCCGCGATCAATTTGAGGCCATCCAGGGTTAAATGAGGGGCCAAATGGTCTATTCTTTTGATGAGGGGGCGCATCACACCGGACAATCCTCCAGTAGCAATTACCGTGACGGTATCTCTAATTTCACTTTCTGTTCGCAACAGCAATGATTCGATTAAGCCCACGTAACCAAACACAACCCCAGATTGAATGGCCTCTACCGTATTCTTGCCTAATGGTGATGGTGGAGGGCTTAACTCAATAGAAGGAAGCAGCGCTGTTTTTTCCGTAAGAGAGCCAACCGCTGTCTTCAACCCTGGAGCAATGGCTACACCAGCTATCTTGCCAGAAGATAATATGGTGGTAAATGTAAGAGCTGTCCCGAAGTCAACAATAATGCAACTACCAGGAAACGATTGAAAAGCAGCGACAGCATTACAAACCAAATCACTTCCAATCTCAGTAGGATTTAATACCTGTACGGGTAATTGGTGATAGACTTCCGGACCAATGACCAAAGGATCTTGTTGCAAA
The DNA here is from genome assembly GCA_051011275.1 of Cyclobacteriaceae bacterium. Lineage (GTDB taxonomy): Bacteria > Bacteroidota > Bacteroidia > Cytophagales > Cyclobacteriaceae > JBPCUG01. Next base: position 927 of record JBPCUG010000665.1, read on the forward strand.
AGCTTTTTAATCAACACCCTGATCCTTGGGACTATATACGGAACCACACTGCTAATTACAACCCCTGTCACCTTCTCCAGAACTATACCATCTCTTTGAAAGAGCCCCCTCAATAGCACTTCGTACTCATCTGAAGTTTTCTCGATTACCGTATGAATACGCCAGTGAGCAACCCACTCGTTTCGGTCATGTACACCAAAGACTATGTTTGAATTTCCAATATCAATAGCCAACAACATGTGGCTATAAGATAAGGGAATCCACGACTATTTGAAAGTGAGCCGGGCAAATTTAGTCTTCCTGCTTTTCTGGTTGAAAATGATCATTTCCTCCCAGGAAACTTGCTCGCAAACCTTAGGTCGCGTATAAGAATTCACATCTTTGATCTGAAACAAAGGTTCTTTGGACATTTCCCCTGCGCCATTAAGAGTAACCAGCACTACTACGGACTCCTTACCCTTATTAAAGTTATGCACTTTGCGATCGTTTGTTTGTATGCTTATGTTTTTGGGGTGATCGTTAAAAACGAAAAACATTTTTCCTTTGGCTACGGATAAGGCATAAGAAGCGTATAAGCCTCCATCATCTCTACTTACCTGCCGCTTGGGTATTCGTTGTGCCCACTGAATGGAACCCTTTGGATTTATATTAACCACAAGGATATCATTGTAGTAGTAGTCTATATTATTATCTCCGTAAGGATAACCATAGCGAGATGGGTACCCATAGCGGTATCTGTATCTATATCTGCTCAGACCATAAAGTGAACCATACGGATTGTATCTCGTGTCCTCTTGCGCGTAGAATTGTTCCGCTACCAAAACGGCGCCACCATCTCGCCGAAGTTCTAATCTGCCCAAATCATATTCATAAAGTTCCTTACCTCGATTGGCTTTTCTTTCATTCATGAAGTCCGCTAAAAACTCGGAATCAAATTGACTATAAGTCTCCATTTTAACTTCTTTCGATGTTCCATCAATAATCAAGTAGAAAGTGCCTTTGATGCTGAAGGTACCATGCTCCGAATAAAAACCGGCACATATAATATCACCATTATTTGCTACCTCAAATTGCATGTCAGTAATAAACTTGCTCTGCAGGTTTATCAAGTATTCTGTAAGTTTCTCTCCTTGATCAGAATAGGCTAGCAGTTGGTAAGCATAGTTCGGCTTGCCACGTCTTTTTACCTTGGCTTTGCCCTTAAAAACAATACCTAACAAGTAAGCATTTCCCCGATTATCCACTTTATATTCTTCTACATCATAGAGTTCGTCCTTAAATGGCAAGGTTATTTCTTTTTCCCACATGGGTTTCATTTGACTGTTATAGACATTTACACCAAAGCGTTCTGCTTTTCCCCTTTTATAGGGAAGATCATGATAGACCATAAATTTGCTGCTGTCCCTAGAAATATCATAATCAAAGTAACCGTCATTACTTCTCATACGGTAGTCAAACTCGCTAATGGTTTGTACCTCCCCAGTTGGCATCAAGGTTTTCTTATCTATTTTACTGCCGTACAACACGTTCTTTTTTTCCCTTTGTTGATTGAAAGAAGTAAATGAGTATATGTTGTCAGCAAGCTGAACGGCAAATTCCATCTCACGCTTTTTAAATCCCCTGCCGAGATCTAGTTGGACCGACTTAAGGAGGTTAAGATCTTTGTCGTAATGCTCATAGTAATAGTTAATTGATTCTTTGCGAAGCATATAGTACCCATCTGCGTCATAGCCTACTATATCATTAAGGGTACCTTTCCTTTTGGATTTGATTTCGGGGCCAATATAGACGTCTGCAGCTTCAGGCTGGCGCTGACCGATGGTCGGCATGCTCCAGATAAGTGCTATCAAGATCAGAAGGGGCGCAATAAAGCGATTTGGATTTACGGTTTTCATGGGAATTAAGTCTGGTTTCTACCTATTACAACAAAAAATATTCCAAAATATTCAAATTCACATATGTTTTAACGGACCATTGGGGAAATGGTACGGTCATTTGTTGGTATTTTCTTAATTACTTACCTTTGCCTGGTATCTAACCAGAGCATGCGAATTAACAAGAGATCCCTAGTCATTTCTTCGATTGGCGTTTTCGCGCTATTGTTTCTTTATCTTTCATATAAGAATAAGCCCACAAAGCCAGTTCCCCCAAATGAGTCGGAGGTTACTGTAATGGATACCATCTTCAAGGTCCCGCCAAAGCCAGTCGAAATGTACGGAATCGAGGTGGATTCCTTGTTGGTAATTAAGGACAAAATCAAACCCAACGAAAACATATCGGACATTCTTAATCAGTATAAAGTTTCTTTAAGCGATATAGATGCTTTAGCCAAAAATGCAAAGGAGGTCTTTGATGTTCGAAAGATCAATGCCCATAAAGAATATGTAGTACTATGTGATAAGGACTCACTGGCGAAACATATGATATATGTGCCTAATAAAATAGATTATGTGGTATTCAATCTGACAGATTCATTGGATGTTTATATAGGAAAAAAGAAGGTCGATACCGTCAACAGGATACTTACCGGCAATATTAATAACATTGAATCCAGTCTTTATTTATCAATGGTTGGCGGCGGAGCCTCACCGCTATTAGTTGATCAAATGGCTGATATTTTTGGGTGGCAGGTAGACTTTAGTCGCTTGCAGAACGGGGATATTTATAAGATCATTTTTGAGGAAAAATTAGTAGAGAACGAACCTGCAGCCCTAGGAAGGATATTGGGAGCCGAGTTTCAGCATGAAGGAGAAACAATCTACGCTGTCCAATTTGATCAGGGAGGTAACGCCGATTATTTTGATCCGAAAGGTAACAGTCTACAAAAGGCATTGTTAAAGTACCCCGTAAAATTTACTCGTATCAGCTCACGTTATTCCGGTCGTAGGTATCATCCGGTGCAAAAGATCTATAAAGCACATCTTGGAACTGATTATGCGGCGCCTACTGGCACGCCGATTCGCGCCGCAGGGGACGGACAGGTTACTGCTGCTACTTATCACCGGGGAAACGGACGCTACGTGAAAATTAGACACAACAGCACCTATTCAACTCAGTACCTGCACATGTCAAGAATCGCTAAGGGCATTAAGCCCGGCGTGCAGGTAAAGCAAGAACAAGTGATCGGTTACGTTGGGAGCACTGGATTGGCCAATGGTCCACATCTCTGCTACAGATTTTGGAAGAATGGTAAACAAGTAGATCCGTTAAGAATTGATCTACCACCAGCAGAGCCGATTAAGGAGGAGTTCAAAGCCATCTTTGAAATTAGAAGAGATGAGATATTGGAACAACTGGAACAACTTACAGTGGAGCTGCCGGTACTATAGCTTAAATAGTTAAAAAAAATTGAAAAAAGCGGAGCCCGACAGGGCTTTTTGCGTTATTAAGAGAACGCTTGATCCAACTTCACGATGTTAAGGTTTATCTGGTTGCTTTTGCTTTGGCTGATCATTTACCCTGTAAAAGGACAGAAGGTGGCGCTGGTTTTAAGTGGGGGCGGAGCCAAGGGTCTTGCTCATGTGGGAGTGCTTAAGGTGTTGGAGGAAAACCATGTCCCTATCGACTATATTGTGGGTACCTCTATGGGTGGAGTGATCGGAGGCCTTTACTCTGCCGGGTATTCCGCTGCTGAAATCGAACAACTGGTTCTTTCACAAGATTTTCAGAATTGGGTAAATGGAGTAATTGGAGAGAACTACAACTTTTACTATAGTAAAAAAGAAGATAATGCAAGCTTCTTTTCTCTCAACATTAGTGTGGATTCAAGTTTGAATGCCTCTCTGGATCAAAACCTGGCGAAGGACATGTCCTTGAATTTCGCTTTAGCAGAATTATTGGCACAAAGTTCCAAGAAAGCAAACTACAACTTTGATAGTTTGTTTATTCCGTTTCGAGCCATTGCTGCTGATATATTCACTCAACAACAAATGGTTCTCAAGCAAGGTAGACTCAGCCAAGCGATCAGAGCGACCATGAGTGTTCCTTTTTTCTTTCGACCCATAAAGATTGACGATAAGTACCTTTTTGATGGTGGAATATATAACAACTTCCCCGTAGATGTAGCCAGAAATGAGTTTGATCCCGACATTATCATTGGTGTAAACGTCTCTTCTAAGATTTTTCACAAATATCCTTATGACCAAGATGATGAGTTGATCCAACAGTCGCTGTTGTCAATGCTCCTGGATAAGCCCAACGTTAATCTTTTGTCTAAAGACGACATCTATTTAGAGCCGGACATTAAGGATTTCAGCGCGATAAGTTTTAAGCCGGTTGCAGAGTTAATAGACAGCGGTCGGGTTGAAACAAAACGACATTTGCCGGAGATCTTCAAAAAGATTTCAGATAGGAGGGATTGCGACACCCTAGCCCTGGATCGTATTAATTTTGTTTTAGATTCCCAACCACTGCTATTTGAAAAGATCTCACTTATTGGGTTTCGGGATTCACAAAAAAAATACATTAAGAGACTTTTCAAATACGACCGGGATGAGTTGAACATTTATGAAATAAGGTCAGGATACTCCAAACTTATCTCAGAAGAGTACTTCCAAAACATTTATCCTGGCATTGTTTACAGAGACAGCCTCAAGTCCTTTGAGCTGGAACTTTATGGTAAGCCGAAACCTAACCTGAACATTGAATTTGGCGGGAACATTGCCAGCCGGAGTATCAGTGCGATCTTCTTTGGGGTAAATTATAATCACTTCAATCGATTTTTATTTAATCATCAATTTAACTTTTATACCGGCAAATTCTACCAGTCGGTTAAACTTGCTTCACGCATAAATATTCCCACGAAAAAGCAATTCTATCTTGAGCCTAGTTTCATCTACAACAATTGGGATTATTTAAATGCTAATGAGGTTTTGTTGGACAAGAGAACCCCCACGATTATTAGTCAGATTGACCGAAAAATAGGAGTGACATTAGGCTTACCTCTTGCGACAAAGAACAGGCTTGAGCTGTTTACCAGCTACTATCATAACAATGACCGCTTTAGCAACGTGGATGACTTTATTTCCAGCGACACCTTGGACCGTCTGAGGGTCAATGGATTTCGCCATGGCTTGCTTTACTCAAGAAACAGCCTCAATCGAAAGCAATATCCTTCGGCAGGTACCAAGCTTAGTGCAGGAGTCAATTATATAACCACTCGAGAGAAGTACAAGCCAGGAACTACCTCAGAGATCACCGGCACCCAAAAGCAGAAACACCGTTGGATGAAAGCTAGCTTTTCTGCCGAGCAGTATTTCAAGGCCGGGTGGTATCGCTACGGATACTCTTTGGAGTCAGTCATCTCTAATCAGCCATTGCTCACCAATTATATGGCTACATTAATAAATGCACCGGCCTATTATCCATTAAATGACAGTCGAACTTTATTCTTAAAAAATTTTAGAGCCCGGAGCTACGTTGCAGGCGGATTGAGAAACATATTTGTGGTAAATAGCAATTTCGATATCAGGCTGGAAGGCTATTTCTTCAAACCTTTTAAAGAATTCGCGGAAGGGCAAAATCAAGAACCTGATTTCAATGACAGCTTTAAAAAACTTTACCTTGCAAGTACCTTAGGAGCCGTATACCACAGCCCACTTGGTCCAATGAGCTTAAGTATGAATTACTACGATGAACCTGGTCAGCGATTTGGAGTGTTACTGCACCTGGGTTACCTGATGTTTAACCAAAGGTCCTTGGAATAATTAAGATATTATTATTTCCGATGATAGGGAATGTAAATGGAGACCTTAGTACCACTGCCAACCTTACTCTTTAATTGAATGGTTCCATTGAGTTTTTCCACTGCATTCCGGACAAGGTATAAACCTAGTCCAGAGCCACCAGATCTCTCATTGGCTCTATAGAACATATTGAAAACTTCGCTTTGCAACTCAGGCTTTATCCCAACACCATTATCAGCAACTTCAATCTTGATGAAATTACTCTCATACTGAGTCGAAATTTGCACAAAAGGCTGCAGGCTATCTACTTGAATAAAACTGATGGAATTTTCCAGCAAATTCAAAATAATCGTTCTAAGTAAACCCCTGTCGCTGGTAACTTCAAAGTCGATTTCATTTTGTATTTTGAAATGCATTTTCTCGAAGTTATTGGCATTACTTAGCGAGGCCAAACAATCGTTTACCACTTCTTTGAAATGCATTTTTGAAATAGACATTTTCTTCTCTTTGATCTTAGTCAAATCAATGAGATTTTGCAATATCTTATTAAGACGTAAAACGCTTTTATGATAGTGCTCAAAATACTCCAGAGCATGCGACTCCTCCTTAAATTCGGTTTGAACAACATTGTACAGTCCCATCAAAGATGCCACTGGCCCTCGTAAGTCATGAGATGCTCGATAAACGAATGTATCCAATTCATTCTTCTTATATAGCAGTTCCTGCTCAGCATTTTTTCTGGCTGTAATATCCTGAGCAACCGAGATAATTAGGCTAGGTTGGTCCTTGCTGTCTTTTATCAAGCTAGAGGTTAAATAAACCCAGACGATCTTGCCTGTTTTAGTGATATACCTTTTTTCCAGTGAGAAAGAATCGATCTTCTCGATTCGCAACTGGTCCATTAGTTGTTTTCCTTCCGGGACGTCCTCCGGATGAGTTGCTCCCCACATAGGCAAGTCTTTAAACTCTTGCTCTGTGTACTCTATCATTTCATAGAATTTGTTGTTGGCCTGCAACAACTCCAAATCAATGTTATGAAGCATTACACTGACTGCCGCTTGGTTAAAGACCGATCGAAAGTTTACCTCTAAGGCCCGCAATTTTTCTTCAACAGCTTCTCGCTCTTCAATATCCTCCAATGAAAAAACTACCCGATCAATAGCGCCTCTTTCTGTTTTCACTGGATACAAGTTAATCTCGTACCAGCGCTCAGTACCATTTTTGAATGGAAGTTTTTTTGTAAAATGAAAAGAATTGCTTTCAGAATTACTGCCAAAGATCTGGTAAAAAGGCGCGGTATCGTCTATGGGGAAAACACTTACCACGGGATCACCTACTTTGATATTTGCTCCGGTCAGATTTTGAACCTGCTCTTGGGCGGGCCGATTAAAGGCAAGCACCTTTAGCGACGGGCTAAGCAGCAACAAAGATTGACTTAGTGCCGTTGGGCCAATTCGTGGAGCTTGTCCGGAATCTCTCAGATCATGGAGTGAAGAGGTGATGAGCTCAAAATTGGAGAGCAAGGCCTGATCACTCGCACCAGCTGTTATGGCCTCATCCTGCTCAAGCGAAGGGGTGCTATTATCCCCGACATCAACTGTAGGGTCCGACGGCACCAAGATGTGATTCAAGCTATCTTTTAGCTGCTCCAACTGGTGAATAAGATCGTCTTTATTTGGCTCCTTTTCGACCATTAAACGGAGAATAGTATTTGTTTGCTAATTTATAAAAATTAATTTCTTGGTAGTGAAGAATTGTAGTATATAAGATAAAACTCCTTATTGAGTTAAAATACAGATATTAAACCGCAAAGTCTGTGAAAAAATTTCAGTAAATGTACTAATGTAATATTTTCATAGACTTTTTTACAAAACACTAGCACGAATTTTGTTAACTTTAGAGTAATACAATGTGTTCAGGGCTGTTACCAAAAATGAATTGCATTTTTTATCCTTATTCACAGGTACGTTATGAGAGCTGTTCAAAGTTATTTTTTTCCCAGATTTAGGTATTTGATCCTTTTTGTAGCGGGTTCATTTTTCACCTCCCAGGTTTGGGCCCAAGATTATATTCTCTACAATGACGAACCTCCGGCAAAACCACAAGAAATGGTACTTGTTCACGGTAAATTGTTAGATGCCCAATCTAATGAACCAATCGAAGGTACTATCAATTTTGAAAAGATGCCTCGAGCCAATAATGTGGGGATCATTTCAAACTCACCGGATGGAGAGTATCAACTGCACATGCTGGATCACAGGAAATACACGCTCGAAATTAATGCTTCCGGTTACTTGACAGTATATGACGTTGTAACTGTTGAGGATATGGACAGTGATGGGCG
>JBPCUG010000666.1:0-3937 GCA_051011275.1 Cyclobacteriaceae bacterium
CTCCGGACCTATTACGTGTACAATTCCTTGGAAAGGATGACCTAGTCCATAAAGTGAAACACCGAATTTTTCACAATTCTCAGTCAGTTTGTCAACTTGATACCTGGAAAGGCTGTCCTTTATAGGCAGATGCTGATCCAGGGTGGGGACATTGTGATCGGCGGTAGCCACAGTTTGTTTGGGCCTAAAAACTGGGAGACTACGGTTTTCCAAGCCACTGAATGCCTGGGGGCTAGTCACCTCATGAATAAAGTGACGATCAATATACAAAACATCGGGCCCCTGATCCACCTGAGATACAATATGGCGATCCCATATCTTATCGAATAAAGTCTTTCCAGCCATTGTTAATTACTGATATTGGTGGCCGTTTCTGTCTCCAATAGTTCCTGAAGATCCTTGTCATGCACCAGCTTTATGCGGTCGGCGAGCTCCAGAAACTTAGCATAAACTTCATCCATGTCTTTGGGATCGACGCTCATGCCAAGCTTCTTGATCCGATAATTTAGAGCAGCACGACCACTGCGAGCAGTAAGGATAATCGAGGACTCATCGACACCCACTTCCTTAGGATCAATAATCTCGTAATTCTCTCTATTCTTTATCACTCCATCCTGATGAATACCAGAGGAATGAGCAAAAGCATTAGCACCGACTATGGCCTTATTAGGTTGTACTGGCATGCGCATGGTATCTGAAACCAATGTACTAATTGGGAATAGCTGCTTAGTATTGATACCGGTTTCAAAAGGCAACCAACGATGTTTTCTCATGATCATCACTACTTCTTCTAGCGAAGTATTGCCGGCCCGTTCACCGATGCCATTTATCGTGCATTCTATTTGGCGGGCACCATTCTGGACGCCTGCTATGGAATTACCAGTAGCAAGTCCTAGGTCATTATGGCAATGAGTCGAAATAGTAACTTTATCAATTCCTTTAACATTTTCTCTTAGGTATTTAATTTTTTGCCCGTATTCCTCCGGCAAGCAATAGCCTGTGGTATCGGGAATATTGACTACAGTGGCACCAGCCGCTACCATAGCCTCAATGACCTGGGCCAGATAAACGTTGTCCGTCCGACCCGCATCCTCAGCATAAAACTCAACGTCTTCCACATACTTTTTGGCCAGTTTCACTGCGGCAACACCTCGTTCGATCACCTTCTCACGGGTACTTTGTAGTTTTGTAAAAATATGTTGATCCGAAGTACCTAAGCCTGTATGTATGCGAGGCCTTCTGGCATGCTCTACAGCCTGAGCTGCTACCTCAATGTCTTTTTTTACCGCTCTGGATAATGCGCAGATAGTCGGCTCTTTTAGTATTTTTGCGATCTCCGCTACAGATTCAAAGTCTCCGGGACTTGATATTGGAAAACCAGCCTCAATAACATCCACTCCCAGCGTTTCCAACGCTCGAGCAATTGTAAGTTTTTCTTCTTTATTCAGGCCACAACCGGGCACTTGCTCCCCGTCGCGTAAGGTGGTGTCAAAAATAAATACGCGGTTGCTCATAAAATAGCGGTTTTAAGTGTGCTTCAATTGATAAATTGAAATTACCACTGGAGCAGACTATAAAAAAATCAAAAAGAAGGGGTTTTACGATTGCTAATCAACCGTAGCTATGGGAAAAGAAGTAATTTTGGTATATTTAAAGCACATTATTAACCAATATAATTACGATGCCTAAGGAAATTTCACAAGGCCTGTTCCGTTTGATTAAGTCGATGAAGAAAAGCGAGAAACGCTATTTCAAGCTTTTTACCACCCAGGATGGCAAACCTGAGGACCCTAAATTTCTGAAGCTATTTAACCTTATAGACAAGCAATCAGTTTATGATGAAGAAGAGATATTGGCAAAAGAACCTGGGTTTATACCCTCTCAGCTGTCCAACCTAAAAGCACACTTATATAAAAGAATTCTGCAAAGCCTGCGTCGTTACAACGCCGGTTCGGTAAGTGACATACAAATTCGAGAACATATTGATCATGCACAGATCTTGTATAACCGTTCATTGTATACGCAGTGTGCAAGGGTGCTACACAAAGCCAAAAAGTTGGCCAACCGTTATCATAGCTTAGAGCTCTTGCTGGAAATTTTCAAATGGGAGAAAAACGTTCTTAGCCAAACTATTAGCAGAGGCAATCAAAAACGGGTAAACGAAATCATAAGACAGGTACAAGATGTAAACAACAGGATCAATAATATCAATACGCTTACTAACCTTTCGGTAAAATTAAATGCGCTCTATTTAAGAAAAGGTTATGTAAGAAATGAAAAAGGGTATCACAAGATCACCAATATTTTTGAGGGCGGCATGCCTAAATACGATGAGTCCGAGTTGTCCTTTCACGAAAAGCTACATCTTTACAATGCGCATGTTACTTACTATTTTTTCATCCAGGATTTTAAAAAAGGCAGTGAATTTGCTCAAAAGTGGGTAGACCTCTTTGATCAAACCAAAGGGCTGATCCCCGATAACCTTGATATGTATATAAAGGGCTTGAATAGCCTGATGGTAGCCCAGTACAAGTTGATGAGATATCATGCGTTCGTAAATAACCACAAGAAGCTTAAGGCCATTAGACAAATACCCCGTATTGAACTTGATGAAAACATTAAACTTAAATTACTGAAATACACCTACGTGCATGAGTTTAATCGATATTTTATGTTGGGGGACTTCGACATTGGGGTAGCCCTTATGAATAAGATTAAACCGGGGTTAGAGCAATTCATTCATCAACTTGACAAACATTCACGCTTGGTGATGTATTACAAAATCGCCTGTCTCTATTTTGGCAATAACAATTTTAGGCAGGCGATTCGATGGCTAAACCAAATTATCAATTCAGAAGAAGTGGACATTCGCGAAGATGTGCACAGTTTTGCCCGCATCATAAATTTAATTTGCCATTACGAACTGGGTCATACAGAAGTGATCCCGTACTACCTAAGGTCAACCTACCGATTCCTGTCAAAGCAGGACGATTTGCACCAGTTTCAAAAATACATTTTGGCTTTTATTAAAGGGGTCGACCAAAAGATGACTGATAAGGAGTTGATCGGACAATTTCAAAATCTAAGGAAAAGACTGCTTCCCTTAGTAGACAGCCCATACGAGAAAAGAGCCTTTATTTATTTTGATATTATTTCTTGGCTGGAGAGCAGGATAGAGCACCGTCTTGTTCAGGAAGTCATAAAGAGCAAGTCCAGAAAAATTATCTCTTCAGTGGTTGCCGCTTGACCCGTCGTGCTACACACGCTTATCCCAGGGTCCCTCAATAGCCAGAGTCAAGCCGGCATGTTGAATGTTTATAAATACGGTTTTGCCATTTGGCGCCACTGTCACCCCGGCAAATTCTGAATTGAACCCTACCTGTTTGGCGATTTTGTAAAATGAACCTTTGGGTGTTACGCCTATAAGGAACGGGGTACCGCGATCTTCGCAAAGCAATAGATCTCCCCAAGGTGCAACGGTAAGGTTATCACAGTTCTGTACTATTTCCGAATCGTTAGGTTCGGCAAACAAGGTAAGCTTACCTGGTGATTTATTCTCTTGAGCTTGCCCTTCAAAAGGACTGGGTGTATACCGAAAGATCTGACCAGTCTGCGTTGTACCTCCGTTGGTACAAACAAAATAAATTTCATTATCCCCAAACCACATGCCCTCACCCCTGGCAAATCTTGCTGCGCCAGCATCAAACCCTCGAAACCTAAGATCACTATTCGGTGAGTCGATATCTTCAAGATCGATCCAGTGAACGTCTAAATCCTTGCTCACAGGAAAGCGTTCCGATTCCAACTCCTCCCAGTTACGGGTATCACAGCTTGGGATCTCTTTAATTGCCAGTGCTTGTAACTTGCCTCCCTCATGTAGCTTGCCAGGTACCTGGGGAATAAACCGATAGATCATTCCATCATGCATGTCTTCGGT
>JBPCUG010000667.1:0-4133 GCA_051011275.1 Cyclobacteriaceae bacterium
ATTGGATCGCTCTAATTGCGTAGTGGCTAAAGGCGGTTACAAAAATGGTTTCAAAGTTGATCTGGTCTAGCGATTCCAGCAGATCGAAACCATTGCCAAATGGCATTTCCACATCGAGGAACACCACATCTGGTTGATGTGCTTCGACCGGATCTTTCCCTTCCTTAATATTCTCTGCCATGGCCAGCAACTCTACTTGTGGACAAAACTTCAGCAAATAGTTCTTGAGTGTTTCCCGACTAGAGGCCTCGTCCTCGATGATGATAGCTTTTAACATAGATCAATATGATTCTTCAATCAAAGATAATGGGATGTGTACTTTTACTAAGGTGCCGGATTCATCATTTCCGTTCAGGTCTTTTACATCAATTTTTATTCGGCTTTTGTAGGTATCATTGATCAGCTGTATGCGGTTGGCGGTATTTTTCATTCCAGTTGACCCCTGGGTCTTTTGATTTGCTGTTTTTATTGCCAAAGACTTTTTACGTCCAATACCGTTATCCGTAATAGATAGCAACAATTCATTTTCCGATCGGGCGATAGTCACTTTTAGCACTCCCTTTTCTTCTTTGTAACGCAATCCGTGCCAGATAGCGTTCTCGATATAAGGTTGCACCAGCATGGGTGGGATCTTGTATTCATCAACCGGAAGATCTGGGTCGACAAACAGTTCATAATCGAATTTATCCTGGAAGCGAAAGTGCTCCAGTTTCAAGTAAAGCTCTAAGGTGGCAATCTCCTCTGACAGGGGCACGAAATCCTGCTGAGAGTTTTCCATCACTGTACGCATCAGCTTGGAAAAATCTGAAAGGTACTTGTTGGCTTTCCGGGTGTCGCTCATAGAGATGAAACTGTTGACCGAGTTCAGTGCGTTGAAAATAAAGTGCGGATTCATCTGGCTACGTAACGACTTCAAAGCCAGTAATTGATTGGCTGTTTTCTTTTGCTGCACATTGCGATAAAGCACTATCGCAGAAACTAAGATAATACCTATTATGGACATCAGACCATAGATCAGTAAACGCTGCCGAGCCAGTGAAGCTTCCTGCAGGTCTCCCTCCCGTTGCAGAAGAAGGATCTTGCTATCGTCCAGCTCCAGATCTTTTTCCAAAGTATTGATAGTGTTTTGTTTTCGCAGCACATCCTGTTGCACTCGAGCACTCAACTCTATCTCTTTTTGCTTGATGTCATACAAAGTATCAACCAGCGCGACATACTTTTGATAGTTTACCAATGCTGAATTGTAATCCCCTTGATCGGCATACACATCGGACAGGGATTTTCTGGCCTTAATATTTTGTTCCAGATCACCCAGCTCTTCAGCGATCTGCACCGTGTTTTCCAAGTATGGTAGGGCCTCTGCCTCTTGCTCATTGCTTATGTAAATGTCAGCGATATCGAGGTTCAGTGTGTTCTGACGGTTTAGGTCATTTTGCTCTGTGCTTCTTTGCAGTCGTTCTTTTTTGAAGCTTAGTTCACTTTGATAGTTATTGATCTGTTTTAGTACCCTTCCAATGGCGTCTTCGCTTTGTTGCGTCTGTGCATCATTGTTGAATCCTTCCGCCAATTCCAGGGCTTCTTGAAAAACCACCAGAGCTTTTCCCCATTCTGATTTTGCTTCCAATATTTCACCTTTTAGTAACCTGCTAGCTGGTTGCAAAAACTCGTAGTTTAGTTTGTTAGAAAGCCCAATCACCTGATCCGCAATATTTGAGGCTTGGTCAAGGTTGCCAGTTTGTAGGTAGGCACGACCTAAGTGAAAAAGACCTGTTGCATGTTCTTCGTTCCTACCATTGGTGGTTAATTTTACGAATCTCTCAAAATACGAGATAGCAGCTGGCCAATCCTCTTTAGCACCGTAAGCCTCTCCCAAGCTGCTGAATATTCTGGGATCAGGTTTTATTGCTAATTTATTACTGCTACTCCGTATTTTTGATACTTTATTGTTTAGGGCCCTTTCATAGTTCTCAATGGCTAGATCCAGTTGTCCGAGGTTGAAATTTGCTTGACCAATCAGATAGTAGACTTCCATCTCCTCCTGCCGGTTAATGGTTTTTAAATTATTCTTTAAATAATTCTCCAGCCCATCCAATGCTGACAATGGATCCTTCTTTACCAGATCATGTAGGCCCTCCAATGGAGCCCTTGCTCTAGAGTAATTTTCCGAGGACTGTTTTTTCGATTGAGCCACTAGCTGCTTAGATGTCGTAATAAAAACCATCCAGCAGCAGAGAAAAAGTCCTATATGCCATCTATTTTTCATTTCAATACGAAGATAAGGGATTTACATTAGAACGAATGCCTGTTCACTAAGCCAAACGACCCATTCACCAAGTGTAGCTGGATGGCATTTAAAATGCCAGTTAGATTAGTCCTAAAAAAGATCTAACTATGAAAAAGACACTTCTTATTTTCGGACTACTCCTGGCTTTCGGCGGTTTTACCCTGGCAGCTTTGCAGATTAAAAAAATGAATCGCTGGGCTGAGGCTAACAAGGTTTCTGTATCGGCTCCCTCTGAGGATGCTGAACCACAGGCATTTTCTCCACCAGCAATGGCTCCGCCATCTACACAGGTTTCTGATAACCCCAATGTTCCGAATCCAAACAAAAAGCAAATACGGCTGGGCTTGCTTTTAGATACTAGCAACAGTATGGATGGCTTGATTGATCAGGCCAAGTCGCAGCTATGGAATATTGTAGATGAGCTAGCGGATGCAAAGTACGAAGGTGATCCGGCTGATCTACATATCGCACTTTATGAGTATGGTAATGATGATTTATCTATTCGTAATGGATATGTCAGGCAGGTGAGCGATTTTACGCAGGATCTGGACGAGGTTTCCAGATTACTGTTCCAGTTACGAACCAATGGTGGCTCCGAATACTGTGGTACTGTGATGCGTGATGCTCTTCAGGAAATGGACTGGGGTGGCAATTCGTCGGATTTAAAAATGATATTCATAGCTGGCAACGAGCCATTTAATCAAGGTCATATCAATTTTGAAAGAGTATGCAAAGATGCAGCTAAACGAAAAGTATTAATCAACACCATCTTCTGTGGAGACTATCAAGAAGGCATTAATACTTTCTGGCAAACAGGCGCCACTTTGGGAAAAGGCAAGTACATGAATATCGACATGGATCAACAGACCGTATATGTGCCGAGCCCATATGATGCCAGGATTGACGCTTTAAATGATCAGCTGAATGATACTTATATCGCTTTTGGGGTAAAGGGCCGTCAAAGCAAGGCCAAGCAACTGCAAGAGGACCAAAATGCTGAATCTTATAGCCGCAGCAATAAAGTAAAGCGGGCTATTTCAAAAAGCAAGCATGTATACAAAAACGAATCCTGGGACTTGGTAGATGCTAGCAAAAAGGAAGGTTTTGATATAGAAAAGATCGAAAAAGATGACTTGCCAGATGAGATGAGATCAATGAACCTGGAAGAAAAGAAAGGTTATCTATCTAGTAAAGAGACTGAAAGAAAAAAGCTCCAAGAAGAAATCCAACAGCTAGGACTTGAAAGAAAAAAATACGTGAAAAATGTTCAAGATAGTTTATCACAAGACAACCAATTAGAGGAGGCTATTTTGAATTCCGTAAAGTCCCAAGCGGAAAAAAACTCATTCACTTTTAATGATGAGTAGTAGTTAGGTTGTGAAGTTGATGGGTTGAGACCGGGTGTAGAATATCTCACCCGGTTTTCTTATTTTCTATTATTAAAGCAATTTGCCATTAAGAAATCGTTAATTCCTTGTTAATCATATTTCTAACCCTAAGGAGGGGATCAAAAATGATCTTAAAAACCTTATTAAAAGTGAAAAAAAATATTAAATTGACAGTCCTATTTTTAAACCCAAAACTAGAACTATTATGTCAGTATTAGAAAACGCCCAGCAACTACAGCAAATGTGCCAGCAAGGTCAAATGCATGAAGCCTTTGAGAAATTCTATCATGATGATGTGAAGATAATTGAAGTGCCCACTGGAGAAACCCGTCAGGGAAAAGATGCGCAAAGAGAACCCATCAAACAATGGGAATCCACCGTGCAAGAGTTCCATGGTTCGAATGTCGACTCAGTATGTGCCGACGAAGCTAACAATACTTCCACAGCAGAAACATCGTTTG
>JBPCUG010000668.1:0-5681 GCA_051011275.1 Cyclobacteriaceae bacterium
ATACAAAGCTTAGTGGCAGGATAAATGGGAATATTGATACTAAGGGCAAGATGTCTGACCTGGAAGCTGAACGTTATGAGCAGTTACCTACCAGTGGCATACTTACAGTCAACGATTTCAGTTATGAAAGCGTAGATATGCCACATGCTTTCAACATCAGTTCGGCACAAGCCAGTTTTGATCCTCAAAAGATCAACATCACACAGATGGATGCTACTACGGGGTCAACAGACTTGAAGGTGACCGGTCACCTGAGTAACTACATCAATTATGTGTTTAAAGAAAACGAAGTTATTGAAGGCAATCTTAATTTGGTTTCCAGTAAAGTAAATCTGAATGAATGGATGACCGAAACATCCGCCGACTCAACGCAAGCCGAAACTACGGAGGTTATAGAGATACCGGAAAACATTAACCTATCAATTAATTCCGATATCAGAGAGGTGTTGTACGACAATATGAATCTTCAAAACGTTAGAGGTGGGGTAAATGTAAAAGACGGTGTGGCCCGAATGCAGCAAGTGAACTTCAATAGCCTTGGTGGAGCGTTCATAACCAATGGGAGCTATGATACCAGAGACAAGGCACATCCAAAATTTGATTTTGATATGAACATAAAGGACCTGCCAGTGAAGCAGGCCTTTAATACTTTTAATACCGTGCAGGCCTTTGCCCCTATTGCCAAAGTTGTCAATGGCAACTTCTCTACCAACTTTAATTTTAACGGAGAGCTTGGGCAAGATATGTTACCGGTATTGAGTAGTCTTAGCGGGGGAGGTTTGGTTGAAATACTGGAGGCAACTTTGGGCAACTCCTCAAAGCTTGTGGAAGGCATCTCTAGCCTGACAAAATTTGGGAACGAAACTACCAAAGGGTTTTCCTTAAAAGATGTGATCATGAATGTGAGCATTAAAAATGGCAGACTTACCGTTAAACCATTCGAAGCTCAGTTCGGGAATTACACTACTAGAGTGTGGGGTAGCAACGGCATAGATGGCAGCATGGATTATACATTAAATATGGATGTGCCAGCTGGAGTAGTCGGCACCTCAGTGAATCAAGCCCTAGCCAAATTAACCGGGGCTCAGGAAGCACCTTCTGATATTGTCAAGCTCAATCTGAATGTAGCGGGAAATTACAATGATCCAAAGATTACCTTAGGTGGCCGCGAAGGCGGACCCACCACCGCCAGCATGGCCGAAGATGCAGTTGACGCAAAAGTAGAGGAGGCAAAAGACAGTGTTTCTACTATTGCAGATGAAAAAACTGAAGAGTTGAAACAGCAGGCGAAAGCAGAGGCCGACAGTTTGATTAAAAAGCAGTTGAAAGATAGCGTGATCAGCAAACCGGTTCAGGATATCACGGATAAAGTGTTGAAGGACACTAAAGTAGACGACCTAATCCCTGGCCTATTCAAAAAGAAGAAAAAAACCGAAACTGCCCCCGCAGACTCCACCAAGAAGGATAACTAACTTCTAGCCATTTTTCGTAACCATCTAATAAACAGTAAGTTGTTTATTTAGTAAAGTTGTTTTTATGAAACTTCCTTTAACATTTGGTTACCTTTTACCCATAAAATGTATATACTTTCAAAGAAAGAAATTGAACTTTAGGAATTTAAAATTGAATAAATTGATGAGAACTTTAACTAGATTATCATCAACCTGGAAGGAAAGAATTGAAAACATAATAAAAGACATATTTGCAGTCAATCGATCGGGTTTTGACCTGGTATATGCCTGGAACTATGTGAAAATATAATACAATTATTACGTCGATATACTCATAGCTGAAATTTTCGTTTGTTTTAAAGAGCGCCCCTTAAGGCGCTTTTTATGTTTGTACTCCTTTAATTAATATCTAGCAGATCACTTATTGGCATCTCTCAACTATATGCTGTAAAAAGGTATATTGTGGTTTGAGCAAAATTACGCATCGATAGATGACAAATATCCTTCAAAGGTTTAAGTCTATTGGCCCAGGCGCCATTGTCGCTGCGGCTTTTATCGGGCCAGGTACTATCGCTACGGCAACACTGAGCGGTGCAGGTTATGGATATGCGCTTCTCTGGGCTATCGCATTTTCGGTGCTAGCTACTTTTGTTTTGCAAGAGATGTCGGCCAGGCTGGGACTGATTGGAAAGCTCGGCTTAGGAGAAGCAATCCGGACAAAGGTGCAAACCAGGATCTTAAAGTTAATCGCATCAGTGTTGGTAATAGGAGCTGTACTAATTGGTAATGCAGCTTATGAAGCGGGAAACATCACCGGGGCGGTTTTGGGCTTTGATCGTTTCTTCGAAGACTTTCCATTGAACCCTTTGGTTTTCCTGATCGGGGTCAGTGCCTTCTTCCTTCTTTATAGCGGACAATACAAATTGATCGAGCGCACATTGGTGGTAATAGTTGGGCTAATGAGTGCTGTCTTCTTTATCTCCGCAGTCCTGTTACAGCCAAATATTCTAGGTATAGCTAAGGGTTTATTTGTTCCAAGTTTACCACAAGAATCATTGCTTTTGGTGATCGGGCTGATCGGGACCACTGTGGTACCCTATAACCTTTTCCTACATGCTTCAGCGGTGAAACAAAAATGGTCTGGACCAGAACACCTGAGAATTTCACGGGGCGATACGCTAATCTCAATACTTGTCGGAGGCTTAATAACCATGTGTGTGGTTGTTACCTCTGCTGCTGCTTTTCATGGGACAGATACTGTGGTGGAAAGTGCTTCAGACCTTTCGAATCAGCTCCGTCCGATATTAGGGAGCAGTTCGGAAATTGTCATTGCTCTTGGCTTTATGGCTGCAGGACTGTCTTCTGCAATTACTGCTCCTCTAGCAGCAGCTTTCGCTACTTCAGGAATACTTGGATGGAAAGAAGGCATGAGCGGGAAGAGGTTTAAGATAGTCTGGATATTCGTTTTGTTGGTCGGTTTGGTTTTTTCTTCGGTTGGATTCAAACCCATAAAAGTTATATTGTTTGCTCAGGTTGCCAATGGTTTGCTTTTACCTATCATAGCATTATTTTTACTTTGGATCATGAATGACAAAACAATTATGGGTCGCTATGCCAATTCTATCCTGGTCAACATCCTGGCTATGCTGGTAGTTGGACTTACTATCGTCCTTGGTGCCAAAAGCATACTGTCGGCCTTAAACATTCTCTAATTACGCCAGCATGGACAATCACAAAATTGATATCAACTGTGATCTGGGAGAAAGCTTTGGCCACTTTAAAGTGGGTCAAGATGAAGCGGTGTTTCCATTTATTACTTCATGTAATATTGCCTGCGGTTTTCATGGTGGAGATCCCTTGCATATGGAGAAAACCATTTCACGCGCACTTAAGCATAACGTCCGGATAGGAGCGCATCCATCATATCCCGACTTAGCTGGATTCGGCAGACGAAAAATGAAATTGCCGGCTGAGGAGTTGAAAGCTATTCTAAAGTATCAGATAGCCGCCTTGATCGGTATGACTGAAAGTTTAGGCGGCAAAGTCGCTTATGTAAAACCTCACGGTGCTTTGTACAACACAGCAGCAGATTATGAAAGTGAAGCCAAAGCTATCGTAGAAGCAATTGCAGAAATGAGCCATGGGCTAGCACTTCTTGGAATGGCGGGAAGTAAAATGGAATCGGCGGCCATGGATCGGAGGGTACCCTTCTTTGCCGAGGCTTTTGCTGATCGCAAGTACAATGAAGAAGGGCGGTTGCTTTCCCGAAGCCTTCCCGGTTCGGTAATTGTCAACTCCAAAGAAGCAGCGAAACAAGTGATCTCACTAGTCCTTGACCGTGAAGTTCATACACTGAATGATGTTAGTGTGTCAGTAAAGGCAAACAGCATATGTGTACATGGAGACAATGTCCATGCACTTGCAATCCTAAAAGAAATAGACAAAGCCTTAGCAGAACATAACATTTCTAAAAAAGCTTTCTGTTGATGATGTGGTTTCTACCATTGGGCGATAGCGCACTTCTAATTAATTTTGAGCAAAGGATTGATCCTGAAATTAACGGGAAAGTTATTCAACTCTATAAGTCTATACTTTCTGCTCAAATGCCGGAAGTCACCTTTTGTAGTCCTGCTTACTGCTCAATAACTGTTGGATACGACCTCGCCCAAACTGATTTTGAAAGTTTGCGCCAAAAGATCAAAGGACTGGAAGTAGAGCCAGCACGATCGAAGAAAGCCAAGCCCATCGAAATACCGGTTTGTTATGAAGATGCTTATGCTCCGGATATGGAAGATATGGAATTGCAATCAGGTTTGACCTCCAACGAAATCATAGCATTGCATACAACTTCGGTCTATCAAGTTTACATGATAGGTTTCCTGCCCGGCTTTGCTTACATGGGTACACTTCCGGAAGCACTGAAGTGTAAACGGAAAGAAACTCCAAGGTTGAGGGTGCCGGCCAGATCGGTTGGACTCGCGGGGCTACAGACGGGCATCTACCCATCTGAAGCACCAGGTGGATGGCAAATCATTGGACGGACCCCTCGAGCGATATTCAGCCCCCTGGCAAACCTACCATGCCGATTTCAACCTGGGGACCAAGTCACTTTTAGTTCCATTAGTGAATCTGAATTCGTGCAGATGGAAACCGACTCGAATCATCCAAAAAATAGTGTATGGTAATATGATCAAGCTCCACTTCACCAAACCGGGCTTACAAACCTTGATCGTTGACAAAGGCAGATCAGGCTATCAGGCATGGGGAGTACCAGTTGGAGGTGCATTGGATCAAACATCGGCCGGTATGGCTAATTGGTTGGTTGGCAATTCACTGTCGACCCCCTTATTGGAAATCACTTTGATGGGGCCAACCATAGAAGTAGAAGGAGAAGGTCAAATGGCATTAGCAGGAGCGGATCTTTCTCCCCAAATTGATGACAAGGAAATCAGTATGTATGAAACTATCGATCTACAAAGTGGAATGAAGTTATCTTTTGGGGCTCCAAAAAGGGGCTGCAGATCTTACCTTGCAATAAATGGCAGTTGGCAGGTACAACCTTGGCTGGCTAGTTATAGCGCCTTAGCATATGACAGCTCAGGTATAACTGCTGATAGCACAATCAAAAAAAATTGTACTATAAGCATTAAACCCGAAAATGATATCGCTAAAAAACGAATCCTTCTAAACCAAATTCCAGAATTTCCCAGACCTTTGGTAATCAGAATATTACCCGGTCCCGAGTACGATTCTTTCTCTAAAGACTCCCTGGATCAGTTGCTGAACCAAGACTTCGTTGTTTGTCGGCATTCTAATCGGATGGGTTGTCGGCTTACTCCGGAATTAACTATACAATCAAAAGATGAGATGATCTCCTCAGGTATTGTACCTGGCACAATTCAGATCACCCCATCCGGTCAGCCAGTAGTATTACTAGCTGATGCTCAAACCAGCGGCGGCTATCCTAGAATAGCAAATGTGATTACGGGTGATCTGGACAAGCTGGGACAGTTGAAACCTGGAGACAAGATGAGATTTGAGCTGGTGGAGCTGTCCGATGCACGTGAGGCGTTGGTGGAAAATCAAAAAGTATTTGGGTTTTTAAATTAGCCGATCGCAGGTGAATTATGAAATGTACTTCTATTTGATCCTAGTCAACACTACAGGTTCATCTCCATCATCATAGGTTAGGTTATCGCCATTAATGATAGCAGTTCCACTATTACTATC
>JBPCUG010000669.1:0-3219 GCA_051011275.1 Cyclobacteriaceae bacterium
TCAAATGTATAAGTCCTGTGGAAGAGAATTTTCTTCAGATTTTAATGGACACGCTCTCCAAGCAATGGAACAATCCTCAATTTGGGGTTAATGATTTCTGCCAGCATACGTCAATGAGCAAATCTCAACTATATAGGAAATGCACTGCCATGACTGGAATGTCTCCCAATGAACTCCTTCGAGACTACCGACTACAAAAGTCCCTTGACCTATTAAAAACGGATCGCAATATTGCACAAACTACCTTCGACTCTGGCTTTAGCAGCCCCTCGTATTTTACAAAATGTTTTCAAAAGAAATTCGGCTTACAACCGATCGCCTATCTAAAGAATCAGGCCTAGCTCTGGTCTATTTTTACAGATCATAGGATCATTTGTGATAGTCCTACAAAGTTGCAGTTGCCAACTTTGTATTGTTGAACTTATAAACAAGAACTATCATGAAAGTTATCAAATTATTTAAGCTATTAGTTATCATCACTGCATTGACGGCTGCTTCTGTCTCAGCACAAACCAGTCCCAATGAAGACAATAATATGGAAGACCCTCATACTATGAAGACCTACTTAATCGAAAGAGAAATCCCCAACGCAGGAGCGCTTACACAGGAAGAGCTTAAAGGGATCTCTCAAAAATCCAATGAAGTAGTAAGCGAAATGGGGCCTCAAATAAAATGGTTGCACAGCTACGTTACTGACAATAAAGTGTATTGTGTCTATAAAGCCCAAAATGAAGAAGTGATCAAACGGCATGCTGAAAAAGGGGGATTTCCAGTAAATGCCATTAGCGAGTTATCGACTAAGATAAACCCCAGCACTGCGGAAGAATAGTTGTTTAATAGTAGTCTCTCAGGAGTGGGCGTCCTTTGATTTACGGAGGGCGTCTCACTTCCTGATCTCACCCAACCGAAGTATTTAAACTATGATACCCTTTTTATAAGAAGGGCATAGAAACCTTATGTCATCTAAAATATAAAAGCTATTAGTTATGGAAAAATTTAAACAAAGAATGCAAACACCTAAAAGTCTATTTTACAGAAAGTTAAGATCACTTTTGAGGCCTGCAAATTACACATTGCTACTTATGGTAATTACTTCCGGGTTCATGATCAGTTGTGACCATGATGATTGTGATCCAACCGAGCCTTGGGAAGCTGAGGTGGACCGCTTAAGAAACGCCACTGATGACTATAAGGATTTGGAAGTAGCTACCAGTGACGGATATAACATGGAAGTGACCGGGTATCGCACGCAGATGGGATTCCACTATTTAAATGTTGATTTATTGGATAATCAATTTGAAATTGAAAAACCTGAAGTTCTTATCTTTGCTCCCGATGAAACTGGCGACCTTCAGTTTGTCGCGGTGGAATATGGCATCCCAATTGCTGATTTGAATAACCCACAACCAGCTCCGGAAGGATTTTCAGGAGATTCTGATGTGTGGATAATAGATACCGAGTTTAGCTTGTGGACTTTGCACGTTTGGACCGAGCTTGAAAACCCAAATGGCATCTTTACTCCAAGAAATCCCTTGCTTCCTTAAATAAAAAAAAGGAGTTGCGAAAATGATTTTCGCAACTCCTTTTTTATAAAACAGCCGGTTGCACCAGTATCGTCTACTCCATGACCGGCGTGATCGCAATACTTCTGAATTCAATTGGCCCATGATCCCCTTGAATAAAGATTGGTCCAGGCTCTCCTTCATTACTATCAAGTGCACCTCCGGTAATTCCAGGAATGTTCTGAGCAGTTATTACAGCCATTCCATTGGCCACTATGGTCACCCTGCTGCCGATTAAAGTGATGTCAAATTCCTGCCATTCACCTGGATCTTTTGCAGCCATTTCATTAGGAGCAAGGAATCCATAAATACCGGCGAAAAGTATATTACTCGGTTCACGTCCCTTACCATCCTCAATCTGAACTTCATAACGACCTCGAAGGTAGATACCACTATTGCTGCCCTTAGGATAACGAAATTCGACATGCAATTTGAAATCAGTAAACTTCGCATCGGTAACCAAGTTGGCACCGGACTTGGGGCTTTTCAAAATACCGTCTTCAACGATCCATTGATTCTCACCCAAGGCGTGCCAACCGGAAAGATTCGTTCCATTAAACAGTTTAATGGGTTTTCCCCAATTAGGATTTCCATTGTAAGCAAGCTTTGGTGCGCGAGTGGCTGTCCAGTTGTAAGTCTTGCCGTTGGTAAAGCGCATGGTCCCTTCTAAGCCTTCACTTTTCACCCGGCCTTCAAATTCCATATTCAAATCTCCTTCTTCCCACTGAGGCGGGATGCTGAAACTAAATTTGCCCTCATTTACTTTCACCTCAGCGATCGGCCGGGCGCTGCCGGAAGCGTAGACAAACCGTCCTACTAAGGTACGGCTGCCTGACTTATAGATCTCTAGCCATGAAGGCAGCTCCTTGCCATTTTGAGCAATCACTAAATCCCATCGCCCTTGAATTGGATTTTGATCTTGCCCGTAGGTTGAAATTGTGGTGGCAAATAGAAACAGGCTTAGCCATGCTAAAAATATTTTTGTGCTTATCATCCTTTTTGGTTTAGAACTGAATAAATACCATACGATTGAATTTGTGAACTGGGTTAGCCCCAAATATATCATAATATGGGCAACCCTCAATTACTTAATTGATCGATTTCCGTATTTTTAGGCACTAAGACTATTGCAATCTGTAATTAAGAATAAAGATCAGCTTATGAATGAGAAAGTACTCCAATTGGCCAAAATGATAGACCACTCGATTCTTCACCCAACCCTTACAGACGAGGACTTGCAAAGAGAGTGCGAAGTGGCAAATAAATATAATGTCGCTTCAGTTTGCGTTAAACCCTATGCTGTCCCACAGGCAGTTCACTTACTTAAGGGTTCTGGGGTACTGGTGGGATGCGTGATCGGATTCCCAGCCGGAAACTCATCAGTTGCAACCAAGCAATTTGAAACTGACCAAGCTTGCAAAGATGGAGCCGTGGAGATTGATATGGTGATCAATGTTGGGAAAGCATTGCAGGGTGATTGGGAATATATAACCAACGAGATCAAAACTATTACCGATACCTGCCATCAGTATGATGCGATCGTAAAGGTGATTTTTGAAACCGATTTTGTAACTGATGGAAATGATATTGCAAAGCTCTGCGAGATCTGTACTCAGGTGGGTGCGGATTACGTAAAAACATCTTCAGGTTTTGGTTT
>JBPCUG010000670.1:0-2604 GCA_051011275.1 Cyclobacteriaceae bacterium
ATGGTCTCATCCAAAAAGTGATATTCAAAAATATAGTCGTGGTACACAGCGGTCCAGGCTTCTTCTATACTTTTGATGGTCTGCGGCATGTTCTCTGCTAAAATTTTTACCGCTCCCTGATGATAACTATCGGCGCCTACCATAAAGATGCAGGCTTTAATAGGGTGGTGAAGAGAGGTAGCATTAAAATCCTTAATAACCCCTGTGATAGGAGCTTCTATGCCCCAAAACTTCACGTACCGCCCCACCGCCTGTTCAGCATCGCTCAATCCCATAGCTTTAACAAAAGACTCGTTTACCAAAAACATGTTAGCACTATCCGCTGGTCTTAGGTTTTTACCTGCCCTTAAACGAACCCCATAAGTATTTAGAAAATCCTCGTCGATAAATTTTACAAATGTATTTCTGGTAATTATTTCCTGCCCATTGTTGAAGGTAAAATCACCGCCCCAGCTGTCATCTGATGCAGCCCCGGTGCTGGTAAAGCTCATAGCGGTCACCATGGGATTGTTGCTTAGACTATTCGCCATTTGGTCAACCTTATCTGAGCCCCTGACAGGCATTGGAAATTCCACAATGGTCTCTTTGTTAAACCCAAGATCAGCACTATTAAAATACTTTAATTGATTAGCTACCACCAAAGTGCAAATCACCAAAATTTGCGAGATGACCAATTGGGCAATTACTAAAGAGGATCTCATAGAAAACCCCCATTTCGATGAAATATTGATGTTATTTTTTATGGCAGCGATAGGCCGGAAACCGGACATTAACAAAGCGGGGTACAATCCGGCAAGCGCACAGACCAAGACCAGAATTCCTAGCAGAAACAGTGTTAGGCTTGCGGCGCTGGCGAGATTGAAATTCAGGCCATAGCCTAGAAAATCTTGTATGTGAAGAAATCCCAGCCGTATGATCAATAGTGCACCTAATACTGCTATAGTAGTAACTACAAAAGTTTCTCCCAAGAATTGCGTCACCAGTTGGCCACGCTGCCCCCCTAAGACCTTTCGCACTCCAATTTCCTTGGACCTCTGGACTGCCAACACCGTATTTAGATTGATAAAATTAATACAAGAGGTGACCAACAAGAACAGGCCTATCAAACCTAAGGCCCAGATAGTCTTCATAGAAACAACCCGTGCATTGAAATTAGCAAATCGCGTATCAAAATGCAGGTCACTTAAGGGTTGTAGAAATAGATGTATGTCTTTCGCATACTCTTCGTGCCAATGTTCACCGAAATAGCTTTCTAGCTGCTGATTGAGGTAAACTTCATCTTCAATATTTTGTAATTTCAGATAGCAGTGCACTCGTCCTGAACTAGCGTCCCAGCCTTCCCAACCCCTCTTATCCTCCTCACCCAAGTTCATGGATATTAACATGTTAAAAGGAAGATCTGTGTTTTTGGGGGCATCCTTTACTACACCGGTAACTTTTAAATCGAATTGATTATCAAAATTTATTAGTTGACCTAACGGGTTTTTATTCCCAAAATACTTGGCCGCCAAACTTTCGGATAGCACCACTGTTTTCTGATCTGATAGCGCCGACCGAGGGTTTCCCAACACCCACTCGTAAGGAAAAAGTTGGAAATAATCCGGGTCTATAAAGGCAAAGCCACGCTCCTCCTTGTACTTGTCCGTTTGGCGCCCGTTACTAATTGTAATAATAGGATTCTGTACATTGGCATCTACAATGGTTAGAGCTTCAATTTGTCCAAAATCCTCTCTTAAAGCTGCAGGTAAAGGGTAGGGAATAGCTTGGGTAAACTTGTGATCACCATTGGCATTATCCTCCATTACCACCCGAAAGATTTTGTCTTTTTGTGGATGATGTCTGTCAAAGCTGAGCTCAAATTGAATTAGTAAGAAGATTAAGCTGGCACCGCCAATACCAAAGGCCAGCCCAAAAATGTTCCATAGGGAGAAGGATTTATTTCTCCACAAATGACGCCAGGCGATGATGAGATAGTTTCTTAACATTTACGGGGGCTTATTTTAATACTACTCACTTCGTAAAGTTTCCACTGGATTAATACTGGCAGCTCTAAATGAAAAGGCACTTACGATGAACATGGACAACAGGGCTACAAAAATTACCGGAAGTATCAAGAGCCAGTGAGAAATATCAATTCGAAAGGCAAAACCATCTAGCCAAAGATTGAAAAAGTGATATCCTAAGGGAACTGCCAATAAAGCTGAGAATCCCAATAAAGTGACAAAGTCTTTGGATAAAATAAATAAGATTTGTTTTCTGGTAGCACCAAGCACTTTTCTTATACCAATTTCTTTAGTACGGGTGATTACCATATAGGACGAAAGCCCTAATAGGCCCAAACAGGTGATCAGGATGGCAAATATTGAAAAACCCAAGAAGACTTTGCCTGTCTGTAAGTCAGGCTGGTATTGGTATTGATACCGGTCCTCTAAAAAGAAATAGGAAAACGGATTTTCGGGATACACCTTCTTCCAACGATCTTTAATATTATTTAAAACCGTTTGTGGGTTTACTGGAATTGAGGGATCAACATTTACTGTATAATATAACATCGATTGGATGTCATTGATCATTATCATAGGGAGAAAAGCACTCTTTGCCGAC
>JBPCUG010000671.1:0-6614 GCA_051011275.1 Cyclobacteriaceae bacterium
GGAAATGCATCTGTACCAAGTCCGTCTTGGTTAGTCACCATAACCAATTCATAATCCAGTTCAGTGGCGATTTTATGCAGATTTATTATTGCTCCCGGCAAAAACTCAAGTTTTTCTAACGAGTCAATCTGCTCGTCTTCCGGTTCAAAGATGATGGTGCCATCCCGGTCGATAAACAAAACCTTTTTCATGTGGGATACTTTTCTAAGATATCTAGTAATAATTGATTTTCCTCTTGAGTCCCTACCGTAATCCTAAGGCAGCCCTCACATTTCACTACAGTACTTCGGTTGCGTACGATCACCTCTTTCTCCTGCAAAAAGGTATAGATCTGGTCCGGGTCGGTCATTCTTACCAATACAAAATTAGCCTCGGAAGGAAATATGTGTTGCACAATCGGTAGCTGCTCCAGCTTCTCTACGAGAAGAGCCCTTTGAGCCAGGATCTCTTCTATAAAACCCTTTCGCTCTTGTGCCTGGTCCAAAGCGAGGAGGGCTGCTTCTTGGGTCAGCTGATTTACATTATAAGGGGGCTTTACTTTATTAAGATAGTAGATAACTCTCTCTGAGGCAAAAGCCATTCCCAGCCTTATACCAGCCAAACCCCAAGATTTCGAGAAAGTTTGCAATACTACCAGCTGAGGATATTGAATGCACCAAGATGCAAGACTTTCCTGGTCAGCAAAATCTACATAGGCCTCATCTATAACCACGATACCTGAGTAATTTTCCAGTACGCTTTTTATCTGACTTTGATCCAAGAGATTTCCGGTAGGGTTGTTAGGAGAACAAAGAAAGATTATTTTTGTGCCTTTTCTGGCTGCTGTAATTATCTTATCAGCAACCAAATCAAAGGTTTCATTTAACGATACTTTTGCTACCCCTACATCATTTATTTGGGCTGATACCTGGTACATACCATAGGTAGGAGCGGTGGCTAATATCTCATCTTTACCGGGCTGGCAAAACACGCGAATTAACAAGTCAATAATTTCGTCACTGCCGTTGCCTAAAAAAATGTTGTTTGACGGCAGGCCTTGTAACTGGCTTATCTTTGCTTTTACTTCTTGCTGATAAGGATCAGGATAGCGCCTTAGGCTATTTGGATTGCCTACACTTCCCATGGCATTCTCGTTGGCATCCAATAGTGTCAGGTCTAAATTATTGAACTGCTCCCTTGCAGATCGATAAGGTATCAATTCCTTAATATTAGCTCGTACTAGTTGATCGATGCTCTCCATCACTCTGCAGCACCTTGGTCCAAACGAATATTCACCGCATTTTTGTGCCCTTCAAGTCCTTCAGCATCTGCCATTGTCGCGACTGCCGGCCCAATACTTTGTAAGCCTTCTAGAGTAAGGTTTTGAAAAGTGACTTTCTTAACAAAACTGTCCACTGACACTCCGGCATAAGCACGCGAGTGGCCATTTGTTGGGAGTGTGTGATTGGTACCTGAAGCATAGTCACCAACAGATTCCGGCGCATAGGCTCCCAAAAACACTGAGCCTGCGTTTTGAACCTGTTGTCCCCATTTAGCGGCATCTTTTGTATTGATGATCAAATGTTCCGGAGCATAAGCATTACTAAATTCCATGGCTTCAGATAGATCTGAGAAAACCATAGCCTTGCTATGAGACAATGACTCTCTTGCCAGCTTTTCTCGAGGCAAAACCTTTAATTGTCGTTCCAATGCGTCTGAGACCTGACCAACCAGGGTCTCACTATCGGTAGCCAACACCACTTGACTGTCCGGGCCATGTTCAGCTTGTGACAATAAGTCTGCAGCTACGAATGCAGGGTTAGCAGTTTGATCGGCTAGTACGGCTACCTCCGATGGACCGGCGGGCATATCAATGGCTGTACCTTTGAGGCTAACTAATTGCTTTGCCTTGGTTACGAATTGATTGCCTGGCCCAAATATTTTATCTACTCTAGGTATCGTTGTCGTGCCACAAGACATGGCTGCGATAGCCTGGGCACCGCCAACTGCAAAGAGGTTTTCCAACCCCAGTTTCTGAGCTGTATAAAGCAGAGAGGAATGCAATTTGCCATCCGGTTGAGGTGGTGAGCAAACAACAATCTCATGGCAACCGGCTAATCGGGCTGGAAGGCCTAACATCAGCAAAGTTGAGAATAAAGGTGCAGTACCTCCAGGGATATATAAACCAACTGACTTAATGGGAATACTTTTCCGCCAGCAGGTAACTCCAGGCATAGTTTCTATCTCCGGAGCTACTTCAATTTGTGCTCGATGAAATTTTTCAATGTTTTGGAAGGCCAGATCAATAGCGTGACTAAGTACTGCTGGAATCGTTATTTGGTCTTTTGGTACAGGTACCTTTATGGAAGGTAAGTCTATATGATCAAATTTTTTAGTAAGATCTAGAAGGGCCCTATCGCCTCCTTCCTTGACTTTATCCAGAATGCTTTGTACCTGATTTTGTAAATCCAGTTGCTCGTATTCCGGACGTTGGGTCAGTTCGGGCCAAAGGGATCGGTCAGGATTGATATACGTTTTCATTGTCTTGATGTAGTAGCGATTTAATGGTCGAAGATCACAAAATCATTTTTTCAATTGGCACCACGAGGATACCTTCAGCACCAGCTGCTCTTAGTTTGTCAATTACCTCCCAAAAGGCATCTTCAGCAACCACTGAATGTACTGAGCTCCAACCTTTAGTGGCCAGCGGTACTACAGTTGGGCTTCGCATACCTGGAAGCAGTTCGATCACGCCGGGAATGGATTCATCTGGGACGTTCATCAAAATATACTTTGTGCTCTTGGCCTTGCGTACTGACCTAATGCGAAACAATAATTTTTCCAGCACCTCAGCTTTATCGCTTTGGAGTGCAGGCTGACTAACCAATACTGCTTCCGATTCCATTATGGTTTCTACTTCTTTGAGTCCGTTGCTTACTAGTGTGCTACCAGTACTTACAATATCGCACACTGCCTCGGCCAGGCCAATACTGGGGGCAATTTCTACGGAACCACTGATCTCATGGATCTCGGCCCCGATCCCATGCTGGTCAAGAAATTGCTGTAAGATCACTGGGTAGGAGGTAGCAATCTTCATGTTATTAATGGATTTAGGTCCCACATAGTCATAATTTCTAGGGACTGCAATCGATAAGCGGCACTTAGAGAATCCCAACCTCTCTATAATCTTTAGTTGGTGATTTTTCTCCCGTTGCACATTTTCTCCTATTATCCCAACATCGGCAATGCCATCGGCTACATAACGAGGAATGTCGTCATCTCTTAAGTAAAGGAACTCGATAGGGAAATTATAAGCATTGGCTTTCAGTTTGGAGATCCGTGCATTGAAGGTGATACCACACTCCCTAATCAGTTTTAACGATGATTCACTTAATCTGCCAGATTTCTGGACAGCCAGCTTTAATAAGGTTTTCACAATTGTATTTGGTTAAGAGAAAGAAAGAAAATGAATAGGTAAGCTTGCAGTCGTAGACTCTAATGACCGCGGTGATGGCACCAATGATAATGGTGTTTTATCCCGATGGAGGAGCGCTTATTTGAGATAAGTAGTTTCATTTCCAAAACAATATTAAAACAATTCGGATAGTAAAAAAATAAATTTAAGATATTTAAGCTTTAACCCATATCGGCCTTTTTTGTATCTGATAGGTAAGGATTTGTCCGGCATTAATAAACATACAGTCCTGGTAAAGGAAAAAGCCAAGTACTTTGGCTTTGATTTTTGTGGTATCTCTGAAGCGACTTATTTGGAAGAGGAGGCACCAAGGTTGGAGGCATGGCTTCAACAGGGCATGCACGGACAAATGGGTTATATGGCGAGGAATTTTGAAAAGCGCTTAGACCCTAGAAAATTAGTTCCCGGAGCCCGCTCAGTGGTCACATTACTCTATAACTATTTTCCGAAAAAAGACCTGGCCGGGAAGCATAAATACAAGATCGCAAAATACGCTTATGGTCAGGATTATCACCTTGTGATCAAAAGAAAACTTAAGGATCTTCTCCAAGCGCTGCAAAAAGAGATAGGAGCTATTGAGGGCCGGGTGTTTGTTGATTCGGCGCCGGTTATGGAAAGGGCTTGGGCTCAAAAAGGCGGTTTGGGATGGATTGGAAAAAATAGCTTGCTGCTGAACCGTAAGATGGGCAGTTATTTTTTTATTGCCGAATTGATCATCGACTTACCCCTGAATCCAGACCCACCTATCCAAGACTACTGTGGCAGCTGCACTAGATGCATTGATGCCTGCCCTACTGATGCTATTACCCCTTATGAAGTCGACGCCAGCAAGTGCATATCTTATTTTACTATCGAATTAAGAGATGCAATTCCTGATGAGCAAAAAGGTAAATTTGAGAATTGGATCTTTGGCTGTGATATATGCCAAGATGTTTGTCCCTGGAATCGATTTGCCAGGCCGCACAGTGAATCAAACTTTGATCCTTCTCAGGATCTGGAAAATATGGATAAATCAGATTGGTTGGAATTGACGGAGGAGGTCTTTGCCACGGTTTTCCGAAGGTCGGCGGTGAAGCGTACCAAGTTTGCTGGATTGCAGCGGAACATTCGCTTTTTAGGCCCAAAAAGTAAAAAACCCCGATAAATATCGGGGTCCCAATTCTTAGTTTAGTGCTAAATCCACCCGGGAAAAGCAGCGGTTGATTATAGACTGGTAAATGTGTCCAAATTTGGAATAACACCAATCACGCAGCTCTACTAGCTCTTCCATTAAGACCGACTTGATGGCCTTTCTTAATTCTTTTTCAAACAGGGATTTACTAAAACTTACTTTGGATAGGATTACTTTAAAGTATTCTAGCATTTTAAGAGGTTGAGTTAAGTTAAAAAACTTGGTACAACGACCGGAATTTAATTAAAAAATTTCACATTTTTTAACATTTTTCGAACTATTAACCGCTCCAAATTGATGTACCTTTACTACTGCTACAAGTTCGAGATTGCTTCTGACTGGTACTAGTATGACGAAAACGATGGCCATAAGGTTTTTATTATTAGCTACAATTTTTTTATTTTTTTTGTTACCCGCTCAGGGACAACAAGATGGGGCTCGCATTGAATTGGGCCCCACTGAGGTTGCCCTAAATGAAGCCTTTACCATTGCGGTCACAGTCGAAAATAGTCGGCTGCGGTCACTTGACAATTTTCCTGACATTGCGGGATTTGTTAAAAGTGGGACCTCTTCTTCTTCTTCTACCAACATCATTAATGGCAAGATGACCCAATCCCAGAGTATTATACAGAATTATGTTGCTGAACAAGAAGGAACTTATACGTTAAAGGCCTTTTCAATGAAAGTTAACGGAGCTACCGTTTCTTCTTCGGGTCAAAGGATCAAGGTCGGTCCACCTAGTCAAAGGCGAGCTTACGACCCATTTGCTCGTAGTCCATGGGAAGACTTTTTCGGTGGGTCCAAGGAAGAGAAAGATTTTGTAGATATCAAAGATGAGGTATTTCTAGCTTTAACCACCGATAAGGACGAGGTGTACAAAGGGGAGGGGTTCAATACTACTTTATCTTTGTATGTTCCCGAGGATAATCGCGCCAGTTTCAAGTGGTTTGAGTTAGGTGAACAGTTAAATGATATTTTGAAGAAGATCAAACCGGCCAATTGCTGGGAGGAGAGTTTTAATGTGACCAGTATTGAGGGTAAACCAGTTACAATTCAGAAAAAACGTTTCACCCAATATCCCATATACAAAGCCACATTCTTTCCCAATAACACCAAAACCATCAATTTCCCAGCAGTAGGTCTAAAAATGGTGAAGTTTAAGGAAGCCAGAAACTCTCCTTATTTCGGGCCTTATCGCAAGGAGGCGTTTAAGACCTTTTATTCCAAAGCTAAAACAGTGAAGGTAAAGGACCTTCCCGAGCATCCTGCCAAGAACCGAGTTTCAGTTGGAGAATATAAATTGGAAGAGGAAATTAGTAGCCCTGACGTGAAAACCGGGGAAAGCCTTCAATATACCTTCAAGATAACCGGAAGGGGAGATATTCACTATATACAAACTCCTGCAATCCCCGAAGGTGATCAGTTTGATTTCTATAAACCTCAGATCAAAACTAATATTTCGAGACGGGGAGGTACAGTAAGCGGTTATCAATCGATGGACTATCAGATCATACCCAATGAGCCGGGAACTTATAACTGGGGAGATTACTTTAAGTGGGTATATTTCAATCCTCGAACTGAAAAATATGAAACCCTGACTTCTGCGATCGTCTTGGAAGTAAGTGGGGAAAGTAAGAAGAATCAATACATTCTGGCCAATGATATGGGCAGTTTTTATGACAACCTGAACGATCAAGACAACCAGTTGATCAGCCGACAAAGGGATGAATACATTAAGATTTTTGCTAACATATTTATTTTACTTATGTTAGTACTTACAGCAGTATTCATTTTCAGAAAGTAATCCATGGCCAATTCTTTCGGTAATCTTTTTAAGATCACCACCTTCGGTGAATCACACGGATCCGCTATTGGTGTGATTATCGACGGTTGCCCCGCCGGACTAGAGATAGATGAAGAATTGATCAGTGTTGATCTGGAGCGTAGGAAGCCGGGCCAATCTAAAATTACCACCCAACGTCAAGAGCC
>JBPCUG010000672.1:0-3605 GCA_051011275.1 Cyclobacteriaceae bacterium
CTTTTACATTGATTATGAATAGCGTGGGCCTTTCTTTAGTCTTGATATTAATGGGGTCACAGAGCTTTGCCCAAACCCGGCTCGACTCATTATACACTGTTTGGGAAGACAAGACCAAACCCGACTCTACCCGTGCCTTAGCCTTTGAGGATTACATTTATGAAGGTTATTTCCACTCCCGGCCCGATAGTGCTTCCCTGCTGGCTGATCAATTGTATGAATTCACCCAAAAAATTGATTACAAAAGAGGCATGGTGAACGCTTTGGAATTGGCAGGCTATAATTATTTTAGGATGGGCAACTACCCTAAAGCTTTAGAGTCATACCAGCGGGCTTTGGATATATCCGAAAAAATAAACTATAACATCGCCACTGCCGATATATTATTAAAAACTGGATTTATCTATCACGACAACGAGGACATCATAGGGGCACTCAAGTATTATCAAATGAGCCTAAAGATCTTTGAGGAAACTGACGATATGGTGGGGATAGGATCAGTATATAATGAATTCGGCAGTATTTATCGGGCTAAGGGTGAATACGCAAAGTCACTGGACTATTATCTAAAAAGTATCGCTATTAATAACCAGCTCAATGATGAAAATAGCAACTCGGCCATGTACATTAATATTGGCGACCTCTACCTTGACCAAAAGGACTTTCCCAAGGCCCTCGAATATTTCAACAAAGGCTTAGCCATATATGAAAAGACAGGAGATAAATTGGGAATAGCCTCAGGACTTGCCGGTATTGGCAGCGTTTATGGCGGCCAGGGCGAGAGCAATAAGGCATTAGAGTACCTGCAAAGAAGTTTGAACATTAGTGAACAGATAGAGGATGCCCAAGGAAGCGCTGCCACTTTGTTGAGTATCAGTGACATTTATGCCGAGCAAGGTGAATATCCCAAATCCATTGAGAATTGTAAAAAAAGTCTGGCCCTGGCAAAAGACCTTGGGGATATAGGCGATCAAGAAGCCTCTTGCGAATGCTTGTACGTGGCCTATAAAGCAATGGGCAACATAAATGAAGCCTTGGCGTATCACGAACAGCTAATGGCATTTACCGATAGCCTACAAACCAAAGAAACTACCAAAAAACTACATCAATTTGAATTCTCTAAACAAGTACTGGCCGATAGTTTGGCTCGAGTGGAGCAGGATCTGGAAATCGACCTGCTTAAAAAGGATGGTGACTTGCAAGCGATGGCCATCAAACGTCAGAAGGATTTACGTAACGGCTTAACCATAGGATTTTTGTTGGTGGGTCTGCTGGCTTTCGGCTGGTACCGGAGAGGTAAATACCGGCAGCAAGTAAAGATCGATAAGGAACTCAAAGAACGGGCCTTACAGGATGAACGTGAAAAAACCGCCTTTGAGAAGCAAAAAGTAGAACAGTTAGAAAAAGTAGATCAACTTAAGGATGCTTTTTTGGCCAACACCTCTCATGAATTAAGAACGCCTTTGCACGGCATCATCGGTTTGGCTCAGTCTCTGGCCGAGCGAAACACCGATCCTAATGACAAGGAAGATCTGGATATGATCGTCTACTCGGGAAAAAGATTGTCTAACCTGGTAAACGATATTTTAGACTTTTCAAAATTAAAGACCCATACCATTCAACTGGATCTAAAGGCAGTTGATTTAAAGTCAATGGTGGATGTGGTCTTCAAAATGAGTGAACCGCTGCTGGGTGAGAAATCCATTGAGCTGGTAAATAATGTTCCCAAAAACCTGCCCGCGGTTCATGCCGATGAAAACCGGGTGCAACAAATTTTACTTAATCTGGTGGGCAATGCCATTAAATTTACCAAGCAAGGCCAGGTTGCAATTGCTGCAGAACATAAGAAAGAACTGATAGCCATTAAGGTAGCAGACACCGGTATTGGGATACCACAAGAGCAGGCATCCCAAATATTTGAGTCGTTCACCCAAGTAGAAGATTCGCGACAGCGGCAATACGAAGGTACCGGGCTGGGATTGAGTATTACCAAGCAGTTGGTAGAAATTCATGGAGGCCAAATTGGCGTGCAGTCGGAAGTTGGTAGGGGCAGCGTCTTTCATTTTACGTTGCCTATCGCCAAAGGTGTGGCCGCTCCCCTCACATCTATCGAAGGCGACACATCGGATGAGCTGATCATTACACTTGAAAATCACCAATCCAGCACTACACCTAGTCCGGCGGTGGTAAATGGCCACCAGGCCTTTAGGATATTGGTAGTAGATGATGATCCGGTCAACCAGCAGGTAATAAAAAATTACCTAGCTGACAGTGAATACATGATTACCCAGGCCATGGATGGTGATCAGGCCTTGCAAGCCATTGATCAAAAGACAAAATATGATATAGTGCTATTGGATGTGATGATGCCTGGAATGTCTGGGTATGAAGTCTGCGAAAAGATCCGGGAGACCTACCTGCCCAGTGAGTTGCCCATCCTTATGGTGACCGCTAAAAATCAAATCAACGACCTGGTTGAGGCATTTAATTTGAAAGCAAATGATTACCTGGTAAAACCAGTTTCCAAAGCAGAATTATTGGCCCGGTTAGCTACCCATTTAAATCTTTTGCATATCAATCAGTCTTATGATCGATTTGTACCCAAAGAGTTTTTCAAAGTGTTGGGGCGGGATAATATTTTAGATGTTAAGATCGGTGACCAGGTGCAAGAAAATGTGACCGTCTTGTTTTCAGACATCCGTTCCTACACTACCTTGGCTGAGTCTATGACCGTTGCGGAAAACTTTCAGCTATTGAATGGGTATTTAAGCCGTGTGGTTCCCGTCATTAATTCGCATCACGGATTGATACATCAATTTTTGGGGGATGGCATTTTGGCCCTCTTTTTAAAAGGTCCCGAAAATGCCGTTAGCGCCTCAATCGATTTTCAACTGATGTTGGCGGAGTACAATGAGGAGCGACTTGCCAAAGGCCGGATTCCGCTGCAGGTTGGTATTGGAGTGAACACCGGATCCCTTATGCTGGGTATTATTGGGGATCGGAAGCGCTTGGGAGCAGTGGTCGTATCTGACACCGTCAACACCACTAGCCGTTTAGAAGGATTAACCAAGAAGTTTGGTGTTTCTATTGTGGTAGGTGAAGATACCTGGTCACAACTACCTGACCAAAAGCAATTTCGCTATCGCCGATTGGGTAAAGTGCTGGTCAAAGGAAAAAAGAATGCTATCGATATCTATGATTTCTACGATGGAGATACCGCGGAGTTGGTAAGGAGAAAAGATCAATGTAAAGCTGATTTCGAACGAGCACTCTCTTTGTATTATGACCGACAATTTGAAGAAGCCCTCCTGTTGTTTAAAAAAGTAATTGATATCAATCCGGATGATAAAGCGGCCCTTCGCTATCAGTCCAATGCAGCTGGTTATATTGTACAAGGTGTGGAAGATGACTGGACTGGAATTGAAATGATGTTGACTAAGTGACTTGAGCAGACCCTTGGTCATTGGTGTCTCCTGACCGGTCCACGAAAAGCAAACCTTAGATAAACCCATTTACTTACCTTCATGCCTTTAACGAATGATCCCATTTCGGTCGATTGGAGGTTTTTTTAAATTAGTTGGACCATAAAATGACGGCGGTAAGAC